>NZ_BAAAVI010000079.1:0-39358 GCF_039534445.1 Streptosporangium fragile
TGTACTCGCTGACGATGTACGGGCGCTGCCCGTCCACCCCGGTCTCCAGCACCGCCGCGGTGCAGAACGGCGCGACCCGCTGGGTGGTGCTGACCTCGCGGACGAAGCGCTCCATGGCCTCCGCGTCCTGCGTGAGGTCGGCGCGGAGCAGCTTGACCGCGACCTTCGTCCCGTTCGCAGCCTCCCCGAGATACACCGTTCCCTGGCCGCCCTCACCGAGGCGTGCGGTGAGCTGGTACTCCCGTACGTGCCCGGGGTCCTCGGGCCGCAGGGGCGCAAGGTCCGGCATACTGACACTCTCCTTTACGGGCTTGGCGCCACAGTGTGCGGGCACAGGGCAACGGGCCACGCACCGTACCCGGTGCCGCTTGCGAAGTCTCCTGCGAGCTCAGCATCGCAGGGCGCACTTGTGCATGACTTGCACCCCGCCGGGCAGCCGGCTGCAGGACGAGTGTCGCTGTCCGGCTCCGAAGGCCGCGGCGTTCTCCCGTACCCACTGGGCGAAGGTCCGGGCCGGCCTGCCGGTGACCTCCTCCGGCGGGCTCTTCGTCACATCTCCCTTCGTTCGTCCCCCACACCGGTTCCAGGTCGGACGAAGGCAGGACGGCGGGGAAAGGAGCCGAGAAGACGAGGCGGAACCGATACCGCGCCTCGGCCTGATTTCACCGTCGCTTCGCGGACACGACCAGGACGAGGCCCTCTTCACCGGTTCCGCGTCTTCCCGGCAGGACCGGTATGCCTACGTCGGGTCAGTCCGCGGGGGCCGGTTCGACATGGTGATCGTTGTAGGGATACTGGTCATCACCGTGATCGACGATGGTGCTGCACCGGTACCGGACAAGCTCGATCATCGACGCCGGGTCGAGGTCCTCCTCGTCGTCTCCCCACTCCTCCTCGTCAACCGGGTCCAGGGCCTTGTCCACGTTGTAGTGCAGCCGGCCGTCGGCCAGGTAGTCGCGGCGGAAGTCGGTGCCCCACTGCGAGTTGCTCCCCCAGCCGTCCGAGCAGTCGTTGGTGGATCGTGACCGGCGCCAGAAGGTCCAGTACAGAGTGGATCGGTCGGCAATCCCCGCGACCAGATGCCTCGCCCCGGCGGTGACGACCACTCCGGCCCGCGTCAGCAGCATCGAGCCCATCATGTAGCCGGGCCAGCGCTCCTCGACGATCGAGGGCGGCTCGTCGGGGTCGTCGGCCTGCCGTACCTCGACGATCTCGTGGAAGAACGGGTGGAACCCCCGCCGGCCGATCCGGTCCGCGCCCAGCGCCTCGCAGAAGGCGGGATAGACACCGACCGGCGGGTACCACGCGTCCGGGGCCTCCGCCGGATCGTCCGGGGGATCCTGGTAGTTCAGGAGGAGCAGGTCGAGGATGCGGCTCACCGCGTACAGCCGCTCCAGCGGGCTGTAGCCCCGCTCGGGAGGTGTCCGCAGAGAGATCAGGTGACTTCCCGGCCGGCCCGCCTCCCGCACCTCCGTCACGTGCGCCGGATGCTCGTCCAGCCACCGCAGCAGCTCATCGGCCAGCCCGGGGTTCTCACCTCCGTGGCGGAGGGTGTTCTCGTACAGGTAACGCCACTGGTGACGCGGGTAGAGATCGTCGTTCACGCGCCCCAGAGTCCTATGAGACGACGCTTCCCGGCATCCGCCGCGAGGATGACCTCGGGGGAGGATTCGAGGACCTCTCTTCACTCGTCCGGGATCGGCAAGGTCCTGCCGAGCTCCGTACGCGGCCCGATGACGGCACACGCGATACCAGCCCGCACCTCGTCCGCTCGCTGAGCGCCTATTCATCAACCGCCCGTTGCCGACCGGATCAGATCACGGGTAACCCTGGCGCACGGCTCAGGCGTCACACATACACCCCAGCCATCCGGAGATGTCGTGACGTATCCCCCGCAGGGCCAGCGGCCACACGGTCAGCACCCGCGGCAGCCCGGCAGCCGCCAACCGCCACCGTACGGCCCTTACCCGCCTCCTCAGGGTTACCCACGACGGCCGATGGCATATGGGCCGGTACCGCCGCCGCACCATGCGACCGGCCGCTACCCGGTTCGACAGCCGATGCCGCAACCGCAGCCGATGCCGCAACCGCAGCAGCGCCGTGGCGGCTCAGCCCTCGCCGTGGCGACCATCGCGCTGGCCGTCGTCGCGTTGCTCGGCGTTTCCGTCGTCGCGACCCTTATGGTGCTCGACTCCGCCACCTCGACCGGATCATCCGGGGAAACACCGGAAGCAGTCCTGGTGGACCTGCCGGCGCAGGAGCAGACCGAGGCCGGGGCTCGCGCCGCCGCGCAGCAGGCGTTCGATCTGTACTCGGCCGGCTCCTACGGTGAGTTCTGGGACCGCTGGTCCGCGCAGTCGCAGTCCCTGATACCACGCGACGACTACATCAGCGTGTTCGAGCAGTGCCCGCAGGCCGCGCAGAACCTGCGGTTCACGATCGACTCGGTCACCGTCGACGGCACCGGCGCGAAGGTGAACGCCAACCGCCTGATCGCCGCCTTCACCTTCGATTTCACCTACGAAGGCCAGGCGTGGCGGTATGTACTCCCCGCCGACCAGCAGCAGGAGTACCGCACCAAGAACGTCGACCAGCTGGTCCAGGAACGGCGGGCATCCGGAGTCTGCGGCGGACAGGACGGCGGGCTACGGCTCACTCCCCCGCCGACTCCGTCCTTCGTCACGCAGACACCGACGGCACAGGCGCAGACCACGACGGTGGCGAAGGTCGGTGAAACCATCACCGTCAAGGGGCTGCAACCCGGCGTCGAAGTCGCCGTCACCCTCGACCGGTTCATCGGCAACGCGACTCCGAGCAGCCAGTTCCTGAAACCGAAAGACGGCAACCGCTACGTCGCCGTCGAACTCACCGTGAAGAACGTCGGCCAGGAGGTCTACACCGACTCGCCGATCGTCGGCGGAGCTCTGATCGACAGCGAAGGGCGACAGCATCAGCCGACGCTCGCAGAAGTGACAGAGGGAACCTCGTTCGGCGGATCGATCACCGTGAACCGCGGTGACATTCGCAAAGGCCTGATCGTATTTGAAGTCCCCGCCTCGGCGACGCCCGCCAAACTGCAGTTCGGGGTCGCGGTCGGCTGGCAGAAGGGCGAATGGGCGCTGTTTTAGCCGTCGGCCGGTGTCGGGAGCCGTCCACTTCCCGCCGAGTTGGTTGGCCGCCGTCCCGTTGGGGACGACGGCCGCCTTCCCGGAGTGGGATCGAAGGGGGTGTTGCCGTGCAGCGTTCCTCCATGGACCGCCGCGCGGCCTGTCGGCCGGCGTTCGCCGTGCGGAATCTCCCCCGGGCGGCTCGCATCGTGGCCGCGGCGCAGGCCGAAGTCGCCGATGAGCGAACGAGAAGGGGCGACGATGGGCGGGAGATTTCAAAAGATCACCTTCGGTGGTGTTGCCCTTGCCGCCGTCGCGCTTGCGACAGCGACCGGCGGCGTTCACCTCCTGGCGACCGCCGACGCCGTCGGCACCCGGCAGGGCGACACCCCGGCCTCCATCCCGTTCGAGAACCACGACCCTGAAGTGCGGGGGATGCTGCTCGGCCTGTTCTCCGGCTCGGCCACAAGGTACGCGGCGCAAGAGGAATTGGTGCGTCGCTGCATGGAGCAGCGCGGATTCGCCTATGTCAGCCCGGAAGGACGGCAGGCCGGAAGGACGGCAGGCCGGTCGTCGCCTGATCGCTCCACCGGCCACCGGTGCGGTGGCCGGCCAGGCTGACGGTACGTCGCAGCAGGTGATCGCGGACGGGACTGTGCGCGGCGGACAAGAACGGGAACCGGTTCTAGCGGATCGCACACTAACAAGAACATGAGCGTGACTCTATTCTCCGTTCATGCGAGCAGCACCGTCCCGCACGGCGCGCCTGGCCGCCTCCGCTCTGGCCGCCGCCCTGGCGTTCACCCTGGTAACCGGCAACGCTCGTGACCACGCGGCCACGGCCGCGGTCTCGGCCCAGACCCCGCTGACCGTCACGGCCAAGCGGCAGAACTGGGTCTTCCGCGACGGCGACGGCCGGGAGGTGACGCTGCGCGGGTTCAACGTGTCCGGCAGCACCAAGCTGTACGAGAACTCGTTGCTGCCGTTCCGTAACACCGCCGACGCCGCGCGCTCGGCCCAGGCCATGCGCGACCTCACCGGCGCGAACGTGATCCGCTTCCTCATCAGCTGGGAGGGCGTGCAGCCGTCCCCCTCCACCATCGACCACGCCTACCTCGACAAGGCGGTCGAGCAGATCCGCGCGTTCACCAGCCGGGGGATCCGCGTCCTGGTCGACTACCACCAGGACCTGTACTCCTCGTACCTGTTCAACCAGAACAGCTGGTACACCGGTGACGGCGCGCCCGAATGGGTGATCAAGGCCGGGAACTACCCCAAGGAGTCCTGCGGCATCTGCTTCCTGTGGGGGCAGAACATGCAGACCAACGGGGCGGTCCGCCAGGCCGCCTACGACTTCTGGCGGGATCGGCGCATCAGCACGGCCGCGGGCGAGGTCGGCGTCCAGGAGGCCTTCCTGCGGCAGGCGACGGCCGCCATGACCCACATCAGGCAGCGGCTGTCGGACCAGGAGTTCGCCTCCATCATCGGGTTCGACCCCTTCAACGAGCCCTTCGACGGCGGTCTTTCCGGAAAGAGCGGCCTGGAGTGGGAAAAGACCTACTTGATGCCCTTCTACCAGCGTTTCCGCGCTGCCATGGACGCCGCCGGGTGGGCGGCCAAGCCCGCCTTCGTCGAACCCCTGGTCTTCTGGAACACCGGCTTCTTCGAGGAGGGCGGGCTCAGCACGGTCGGCGCCCTCGGCACCCGGTACGTCTTCAACAGCCACTTCTACGACGGCGCCCGCATGACGCTCGACCTGTCGCCGGCCTCCGACGGGGTGTACGACGCGGCGATGAACGAGATCCGCGACCGGGCCCGCGCACTGGCCACCGCGCCTTTCGTCTCGGAGTTCGGCTACAAGCTGTCGGGCAACGGCAGCGACCGCACGCCGTGGATGGTGCGGGCCATGTACCAGGCCATGGACTCCGGGGTCCCCGGGAAGAGCTGGTGGCAGAACGCCGCCGCCGGCGGAGACGTGCTCTCCTCCACCCAGTGGCATTGGGACATCTACAGCGGCCGGCACCACGAGCTGATGAACCGCAACCCCGCCAAGGTGCAGACCGAGGGCGACGGCTGGAACGACGAGGACTTCTCCGTGGTCGCCGCCGGCGCGTCGGGCTCCCTGGCCGTCCGGCTGGACCAGGCGGTGCTGGACCGCCTCTACCCCTCCGCGGTCGCCGGTGATGTGCTGGCCTTCGCCTACGAGGACCTCGCCCGGTCCGGCTACGGCGGCGCCGGGCAGCAGCAGGCCTGGCTGGCCGTCCCGTCCTCCATGCCGAACATCGCCGCGCTGGTCAAGGACCGGCGGTTCGGCGTCCTGGTCTGGCGCGAACCCGCCACGGCCCCGGACGCCCCGACCGAACTGCACCTCCCGGCGTCCTTCACCGCCGCCACCACCGTCGTGGTCGGCGACGTGGCCACCCGCGTGGGCCTGCCCACCTCCGGACCGGCGGCGATCGCGACGGAGACCGGCTCGTCCACCGCCCACCGCCTGCTGCTGAGGCCGTCCGGCGCGGCACCGGGCACCGTGCACGCCGCCCTGGTGGTCGGCGCGGCCACCGGCCCCGCCGTCACCCCCGCCCAGCTGGCGGCCGCCGCCGCCGAACTGGCCGCTTGGAAAAACCAGCGCTTCCCCGGCTGACCACAGACGCTCTGCTCCTCTTCCGGCATGCGGAGCTCGCGGTGTCACCCCGGCCGGGCGCGGTGCCGCACGAACGCGCTGCGCGGCAGGTCGCCTCCCCGATCTCGCGCACGTCTCAGGACGTGCCGACGTCGCGGGTGGTTCCGTCGGCGATGGCCTGGAGTTTGTCGGGGTTGGCGATGTTGTGGATGGCGGCGATGCGACCCTCGGCGTCGAAGTCGAAGGTGACAGTGGCGATCACGCGGCCCGAACCGCTGAACACCATGCCCGGACCACCGTTGATCTCGACGAGTTCGGTGTTCATGTCGGCGGGCTCGACGCCCTGGTAGGCGACCTTGCCGATGGCCGCGAACCAGGCGGCCACCGTTTGCGCGCCCACGACCGGACGCAGGGCCTGGCGGACCTTGCCGCCGCCGTCGGTCCACAGTGTGACGTCCGGAGACACCAGTTCCATGAGGGTGTTGATGTCACCCCCGGTCGCGGCGGCGAGGAACCGCTCGGTGACGTCGCGCTGCCGCGACCGGTCCGCGGTGAAGCGTGGCCGCCGGGCCCGCACATGCTCGCGAGCACGGTGCGCGGCCTGGCGCACCGCGGCCTCGGTACGCTCCACCGCCTCCGCGATTTCGGCATGGCTGAAGCCGAAGACCTCCTTCAGCACGAACACCGCGCGCTCCAGCGGGCTCAGGGTCTCCAGCACCACCAGCATCGCCATCGACACCGACTCGGCGTTCGTGATGTCGTCGGCGGTGTCGCCACTGGTGAGAATGGGCTCCGGAAGCCACGGCCCCACGTAGGTTTCGCGCTGGTGCCGAGTGGACCGCAGCCGTTCCATCGCCAGGTTCGACACGATCCGCGCCAGATATGCCTTGGGGTCGGCCACCTGCGAACGGTCGGCGGCCGACCATTTGATCCAGGCGTCCTGGACCGCGTCCTCCGCGTCGGCCACGGTGCCGAGGACGCGGTAGGCCACCGAGAACAGCAGGTTGCGATGCTGGTTGAACACCTGCTGGTCGCGGTCCGTGGACGGGTGGGTCACCGCACCCCCCGAACACGGGTGAAGCGGCCGCCGCGGGGCCAGAACGCGCCCGAGGCCGGCGCCTTCTTCATGCGGTCGTAGGTCGGCCAGGGCGAAGCGGTCACCGTCTCCTTATACCGTGCCGCCAGGCGACCGGTCAGATACACCCGTCGGGGGCTGTCGTCGGGGTGGGTGAACTGAACGACCGCATCATGCCGTCCCAGGCTCACCGGTGTGTGGTAGTAGCCGAAGCGAAACGGCTTGGGCTGTTTGCCGTTCAGCGCGCGGACGATCGACACCGCGGCATGCACCCCGGTCGGCATGCCGCCCTGGCAGGTGCCGTGCATGACGCCGTAGCCCTGGCGGATCGCGGCCGCGTCGCCCACGGCGTACACATCCGGATGCGACACCGACCGCAGCGCGGCGTCGGTGACGATGCGGCCGCGCTCGTCGACGGTCAGACCGGCGGCGGCGGCCAGCGGCGGCACCCGCGTACCTGTCGTCCACAGGACGACATCGGCGGCGACGATCTCCCCGCCCGCCAGCTCGACCGCGTCGGGCAGCACCTTCACCACCTCGACCCCGCCGCGCACCCGGACACCCAGGCGTTCGAGCGCGGCCTGCAGATACGCCTTCGCCCCGGGGTTCATGGCCGCACCGGGTTCCTGTCGGCCCAGCAGCACGACGTTCAGCTCCGGGTACCGCTCGGCGATCTCCGCGGCCGACTCGACGCCGGTCAACCCGCTGCCACCGACCACGACCGTGCCGCGGCCGAGCCGGGCCAGCCGGTCGGCCAGCAACTCGGCGTCCTGGACGCTGTCGAGGGTGTACGCGTGGTCCTCCACACCCGGCACCGCCGCCGTGTCGGCCACGCTGCCCAGCCCGTACACCAGCGTGTCGTAGTGCAGCACCCGGTCGTCGTCGATCCGCACGGTCTTCGCGTCCGCGTCCACCGCCGTCACCCAGCCGCGCACGAACTGCGCACCCGTGCCCTCCAGCAGCTCCGGGATGTTCATCTCGGCGAGTTGCCGCCCGGTCGCCGAGATGTGCAGCCGCAACCGCTCGGTGAACCGCTCCTGGGGATTCACCAGGGTCACCTGCACGTCCTCGCGCCGCTTGACCCGAGCCGCGAGCTGGATCGCCGCGGCCATGCCCGCGTACCCCGCCCCCAGAACCAGAACGCGGTGCGTGGCCGCCGTGCCGGCTCCGTGCCGTGTGCTCATCGTCGTACCTCTCTCCTCGTGCTGACGACCACGAGATGCAAGCTGCCTGCCTGTCCGTGACATGAGATCGGTGTGACACGCGTCACAGTCGGCGTGAGGGCGCTCCCCGGCCTTGCGGGTGTCCCCGCTGACGACGACACGGGAGACGCGTGCGATGCCGGCCATGTCGGCGACGGGCTGATCAGTCCGGACAGGGGGCGGCGCTGGGACATGAGCCGATTCACGGTCAGGGGCAGCGACTTCACGGGCCACGTGGTCGCGCACCACCTGTTTCCCCGCGAAGAGCAGCGGACGCGATAAAGCCCGTTCTCCCTGTTCCACGGCTACCTCAGCAGCGACTTCGACCGGTGACGACCGGCGGCGCCCCCGCCTGGTCTTCCCGGTCGCCCACGGTCCCGTGTCAGGCGCTGCGGTCTGTGAAGGGGCCGCCGGCGGTGAAGGCCAGTTCGGCGAAGCGTTCGCCGATGCGGCGGTGGGTGGCGGCGTCCGGGTGGAGTCGGTCAGGCAGCGGCAGCTCGGCGAAGTCGGCCTGGCCATAGAGGTCACGGCCGTCGAGGTAGTGCAGGTTCGGGTCCTCGTCCGCCCGCTGCTCCACGATCCGGGCCAGTTCGTCCCGGATGACGCCCAGGGTCAGTTTCCCGCTCGCGCGCTCCGCCGGATCACCCGTGGCCCGGAAGCGCAGTCGTCCGGTGCTGAGGGCGGCGAGGTCCAGGGCGCCGGGACCGGGCGTGTCTTCGTGGATGGGGCACAGGATGGGCGAGACGACCAGTAGCGGCGCGGTGGGGTGGCCTTCGCGGATGGTGTCGAGGAAGCCATGGACGGCGGGGGTGAAGGCGCGCAGGCGCATCAGGTCGGTGTTGACCAGGTTGATGCCGATCTTGAGGCTGATCAGGTCGGCGGGGGTGTCCCGGATGGCGCGGGCGGTGAACGGGTCGAGCAGGGCGCTGCCGCCCAGGCCCAGGTTGATCAGTTCCACGCCGCCGCGGGAGGCGGCGAGCGCGGGCCAGGTGGTGGTGGGGCTCGCGGCGTCGGAGCCGTGACTGATCGAACTGCCGTGGTGCAGCCACACTTTGCGGCCCCGGTCCGGTGCGGGCTCGACGGGGGCGTCGGTGCGCAGGGCGACGAGTTCGGTGGTCTCGTTGTGCGGCAGCCAGATCTCGACGTCCTTGACGCCGTCGGGCAGGCCGGTGAAGCGGAGGGTGCCGGTCGGGCCGGGCCGGTTCTCGGCGGTCCCAGTGGCCATGTCGACGGTCAGGATGTTGCCGCCGGTCACGCTCGCCCGGCCGGCCGGACGGCCGTCGACGAGCAGGTCGTACACGCCGTCCGGGCGGGGTGGGGCGCCCACGTAGACCCGCTTGGTGGGCAGTGTGTCCAGTTCGACGGCGGTGGCCCGGGTCCGGAAGACCAGCCGTACGCCGGAGGGCTGGGTTTCCGCCATGGCGAGTTGTCCGTCGGCGCACTGGGCGCGGGCCCGGGCGGGCAACCGGTGCGGCAGCACCCCGTGGGCGGTGTGCTCCAGGTCGAGGGCGCCGCGCAGAATGTCCGCGGTGATGGGCGTGGTGATCCAGTCATGCCTGATGGTGTGCATTGTCACAGCCTGTCGAGAGAAACGTGTGGATTGTTCGGATTCGCCGATGCGTCGCGCGGCTGACGGCCTCCGGCAGGTGCGCCCAGGTCAGGGCACGGGCCAGTTCCGCAGCAGGGCGTCGAGAGCGTCCAGGATCCGCGACCAGGTTTCCTGCGTGTCGGGGGCGCTGTGACTGAACCCTCCCCCCATCTCCAGGCTGACGTAGCCGTGGAAGACGCTGCCCAGCAGCCGGACCGCGTGCGTCTGGTCCGGCCCCGTCAGGTCGTAGCCGCGCAGGATCGCCCGCGTCATCTGTGCGTGCCTGCCGCCGGCACTGGCGGCCGCCGCCTCCGAGTCAAGCCTGAACTGGGCCGCGGCATAGCGGCCGGGATGCTCCCGGGCGTAGTCGCGGTAGACGTTCGCCAGGGCGGTCAGGGCGTCCTTGGCGGCCCGCCCGGCCAACGCGGCGGCGCCCCGGTCGGCGAGTTCCTCCAGGGCGAGCAGGGCGATCCTGGTCTTGAGGTCATGGGAGTTCTTCACGTGCGAGTAGAGACTCGCGACCTTGACATCGAACCGCCTGGCGAGCGCCGAGACGGTCACCTGGTCGAAGCCGACCTCGTCGGCCAGCTCCGCCCCCGCCCGGACCAGGCGTTCCGTGGTCAGTCCTACGCGTGCCATGCCCTTCCCCCCATCTTCCATAACCGATTATGCATTTGCCTAACACTTTTAGGCAAAATAGCCTGCCCTTCATGAAGCCACTGAGTGAGCGGGAGATCCGCGCCGCGTTCGTGAACTGCACCAAGGGCGAGGCGAAGCGCCTGTCCGTCCCGCGCCACCTGGCCGACCAGCCCTGGGACGACCTGGACTACCTCGGCTGGCGGGATCCTCAGGCCCACGACCGCGCCTACCTCGTCATCACGCTGGACGACCGCCCGACGGCCCTCGCGCTGCGCTGCCCCAGCCCCGCCTCCTGGCAGACGCGGCGCGGCATGTGCTCGATGTGCCTGACCGCCCACACCGGCGGCGTCTCCCTGATGGTCGCGCCGAAGGCGGGGAAAGCCGGGCAGCAGGGCAACTCGGTCGGCACCTACATATGCAGCGACCTCGCCTGCTCGCTGTACGTGCGGGGCAAGAAGGACGCGGGCGTCGGCGCACGGCTCCACGAGTCGCTCACCCTGGAGGAGAAAATCCAGCGGACCGTGACGAACGTCGCCGCGTTCATCGCCGAGGTGACCGCATGACCCCGGACAGTCCGGCGGCGTCCGGACCGCTGTTTCGCGCACCGCCGACTGCGGCGGCGGCCCGCCCGACTGGGTCTGGCAAGGCGGCGCTGCCCGCTGGCGGCACCGGCCGTACTCCGAGGATGGCGATCAAGAACGTGTCCGGTTCCCCGTCGGATCCGCTCGCGCTGATCAAGCAGACCGACCGGGCCTCGCTCGAACACGCCTGGGCCCGGCCGAGGACACCCCCGCCGCGCCGGCCGGCCTTCTCGTCCCTTCGGAGGGGCAACAGCCCGGGGGCGGAGGCTCAAGGCACGTCCCGCCACGGGGCGCCGGTGCGGACTCGCCGCCCGCTCCCGTTGATGGACTGTCGTTTCGGCCCCCCGGCCGGACGACCACGCCCGGCCGTGTCCGGAAGCAACGGCTCAAGCACCTGCCACTGCCCATCAGCCGGATCTCCGCGCACGTTGTGATCATCTCGACGGGAAGCCACGCAGAGATCAACTCATGGAACAGACCCCAGCCGGGCCGCTCGTTTCGCCATGGAAGGCTGGATTTTCAATACCGGTCAGCGCGATGTGGCGTCACCCAAGGCCGCCGTCCGCAGAATGCCGCGCCCTTCGCGTGGTGCGAGCAGTCCGTCCTCGCTCAGGACGGGCGCGGGGCGCGGCGTTCCCTGCGCTGGGCGAGCTCTTCCTCGTCCACCAGGGTGAGCATCGGCTTACCCGGCTCGCACAGCATCGTGACGGTGAACCGCAGCGGGATGTCCTCGCGGTTGTTGCCGTCCTGGTAGTGGATGACGTCGCCACCCGGCTCCCAGAACGCCTGCCCGGCGCGCACGACCCGCTCCGGCTCGCCTTCCACCTCCAGCAGCATCTCGCCTTCCAGCACGAAGCCGAACGCCGGTCCGGAGTGCCGGTGCGGCGGCGTGCCAGGGTCACCGGGCGGGAACTCGATCACCACGGTCATCGCGTGCGCTCCCTGCGGGATGAACGGCGGTACGGCCTCCTGCAGCATGGTCAGCGCCGTCTGCCACGCGGTCGATCGCGGCTTGGGCCCGGTGACCGCCGGGTCGTCGTCGGGCATGGCGAACCACCTTTCGTAACCTGAGGGCGATGGAGCCCGGGGCGAGGACGCGCTACTTTCCGGCGGCGTTCCGGCCGGACCAGTCGCGGTAGCGAATCCGGCCGAGGGTGGCGCCGTCACCCGGCACCAGCGTCCGCTCGCCCAGCTCACTGTCGAAGTAGTGCGCGTGCACATCGGTGACCACCCGACGCGGATCATCCCAACCGCCCAGCACGTCGCGGAAGAACTCGTCCATCCGGAACTGCTCGGGCCCGGCGATCTCGATCCTGCCGTTCAAGGGCGAGCCCACCGCGACCCTGCCGACCGCCTGCGCGACCTCATCACCGGCGATGGGCTGGAAGAGCACGGGCGCCACCCGCACCGTGTCGCCGTCCGTGGCCCCGTCGGCGATGCTCCGGACGAACTCGAAGAACTGGGTCGCGTGCACGAGCGAGAACGGGATCGACGACTTCTCGATCAGCCGCTCCTGGACGATCTTCGCCCGGAAGTAGCCGTTCTCAGGCATCCGCTCCGTTCCCACCACCGACAACGCGACGTGGTGACCGACGCCGGCCGCCGCCTCCGCGGCGAGCAGATTGCGGGTGGAGGTCTCGAAGAACTCCAGCACCGCGGCGTCCTCGAACGACGGGGAGTTCGACACATCGATCACCACCTGCGCGCCGGCCAGCACCTCGGCCAGCCCTTCGCCGGTGATGGTGTTGACGCCGGTATTCGGCGACGCCGCCACCGCCTCGTGGCCGTGCTCCCCCAGCTTCGCCACCAGCTTCGACCCGATCAGGCCGGTTCCGCCGATTACGACGATCTTCATGGCAGACCCTTTCCGTTCACCGGGGCACCGTTGCCAACCGGTCGCCAGCTAAGACAGGGCAGCCTCCGGGCTTGTGACAGCTACCGCGGAATTCTTTTCGGGCCGCGGACGAAGCCATCGGCAACGATCAAGATTCCCACCCTGAACGTACCCGCTGACCTGCGACGATAACGAACCGGCGGCAGATCGCCCGGAGCCGGCCGCAGCGTGATGTCCATGACCGGCTTCCGCGAGCAGGGCCTCACCGGGGGGCACGCTCCGGGCGCGTGAGCCTCCGGGGCGCCACCTTCACCCGGGTGTCCCTCAATGACGCCGGCAGTTGAGGGTGTCCGCCGCGTGCTGTCGCCGGCTGTCCTCGGAGTCCATCGTGGCGAGCTCCGCTGACCAGGACCGACGCGGCGCCCCTCTTCCCCGGCGAGTGTATGTTGCTCCTTCGACCGCATCGACGAAAGTGCTTCCGGGAAGGACGACCGGGTAGCGGCGTGATTTGTGACATCCATGTCGGCGCGCACGGTCGCTCTGCCCGAGCTGCGCACGGAGGTGAACAGCAGGTGGCGGTCCGGGACAGGGACACCGGCGCAGCAGGAGGCGATGGCAGTGACGGCTCCTGAACCAGGCGAGCCGGAAGATCTCGAACAGGCCGCGGCGGTCTTCACGGGCCTGCGGTCGCGCCTGTTCCTGGAGGAACGGGACCAGCCCGGTCAGGGCGTGACCGTCGGCGATGGTGTGGGCGAGCTGGGCGGTGACGGCCGCGACCGCGACCACGAAGGTGAGGTCGAACAGAAGTTCGAGCGGGCTCGCGACGCGGTGCGGCTCGTCGGTGGGACGAGCGCTCATCCGGACTCGGATCCGGCACTCGGTGCTGGCGGGTGGCAAGGGCTCGCTCCTGTCGCTCTGTGAGTTCCTCCTGCGTGAAAGACAGGGCAGCGTTCCGATCTGTGACAACGCGGCGTCGGGATACGAATCAGGAGCTGTGCTTCTCGTAGAGCTGTCACAGGCCGCCAGGCTGTCCTGCCTTGGCCGGTAACCCTGTCCTTGGCTGGCGCCTGCGTCGGGACTCCCGACGAGATCGTCATCGCCGATCCTGTCGCCGAGGTGTCCGAGAAGGTCAAGGGGGCGCGAGCGGAGGCCCGCGCGCGGAAGGGCTGGATCATGGACAGCTACCTTCTGCGACGCCGCCGTCGAACCGCGGTCGACGTCTTGTCGGGTGTCCCGCGGAGCGCTGATCCGACGGCGAGCGCGACGATCACTTCCGCCGGCGGAAGGAGCTAGTCCACGAGATCCACCGGCGTACCGTCCTCGCGCAGGTTGGCGACGATCTCGGGGTCGGCCTCCCCGCCGGTGATCAGGAGATCCACCTCGGCGAGGGCACAGACGGGCGCGAGCCCCGTCCGGCCCAGCTTGGAGGAGTCGGCGAGTACCATGTGCCGCCGGGAGGCCCCGATCATCTTGCGCTTCATCTCGGCTTCCAGGAGGTTGAGGCCGGTGACGCCGGACCTCAGGTGGACGCCGTGGCAGCCGAGGAAGAGCGTGTCGGCGTGGATCCGTTCGAGCATGGGCGCGCCGAGTGGGTCGACGAGCGCGTGAGTGACAGGCCGTAGCGTCCCACCGGTGATCAGCACGGTGATACGCGGTATGGCCGGCTCCAGCTCGACGGCCACCCGGAGGCTGTTGGTGAAGACGACGACGTCGGTCAGGTCGGCGCGGGCGACGAGGGCGCGGGCGAGGAAGGTCGTGGTGGTGCCGGCGTCGATGATCAGGCTCTCCCCGCTGGTCACCAGGCCGGCCGCGTGCCGGGCCAGACGGGTCTTCTCCAGCGCCGCGCTGCCGAGCGAGACCTCGAAGGACGGCTCGGCCGGCCGGGACGGCTTCGCCGGGATCGCGCCGCCGCGGACGCGACGGATGGCTCCCTGCTTGTCGAGGAGCTCCAGGTCGGCGCGGATCGTGACGCTGGTGACGCCGAAGATCTCGGCCAGATCCGTGACGCGGACGAACTCGTGCTCCAGCACCATGGAGACGATGCGTTCTCGCCGGGTGTCCACGGCGATGTCCGGTGCCGCCGCCGCGTCCGCCATCAGCTCGCCCTGCCTGACATGGTCCGCCTGCCTCGTACGATGCCCGCGGGCAGCAGCGTCCGGTGCGCGTCGATGAGCTCGTCGCACAGGTCGTCGATGGCCGACACGGGCAGGGTGGCCGAGGTGTTGGGGTCGAGCATGGCCGCCTGGTACACCGCCGATCGTTGTTCCTCGAGGGCCGCGGTCACTGTCAGCTCTACCACATTGAGAAACGTCCGGTTCAACGCGGCCAGTTGGACGGGCAGCGACCCGATCGGCAGCGGGTGGACGCCGGATCCGTCGACGATGGCCGGCACCTCCACACATGCCTCGGCGGGGAGGTTGTCGATGAGCCCGGCGTTCGGCAATGTCAGATAGACCTCGCGGGATGTCCCGGTGACCATGGAGTGGATCACCTCGGATGCCACCTCGAAGTGCTTCCACCTGGCGAGCAGCGGTTCGCCGGAGGCCAGCGAGCCGCGAAGCCGCTCGTACGAGTCGAGCTTGCGCGCGCTCCGCCGCAGGGACTCGTCCACCGGCAGGCCGAGCCGTACGACCTCCTTGTCGTGCGGGAGGAACCACGGCACGTACTCGGCGGCGTGCTCGCTCGACTCCGTGGGGAAGTAGCCGAAACGACGGTAGATCTCGCTGCGGACGTGGCCGCGCAGCTCCTGATCGCTCTCCATGAGCAGGTCGAGCTCGGGGTAGAGCGAGCGCCCTTCGCTTTCGAAGCGCAGCACGAAGGACTGGTGGTTCACTCCGGCCGTGCGGAAGGCGATCTCCTCCAGCTCGCGGCCGACCAGGTCGGCCAGGAGGGCGTGGGTGTCACGGACCGAGTAGCACAGTCCGGCGACGTTGCGGAGCGGCGTGCCCGCGCGGACCGCCCAGCACAGTGTGGCCATCGGATCGGTGTAGTTCAGCAGCCAGGCGTCGGGGCACAGCTCGGCCATGTCCCCGGCCAGGCCGACCAGTTCGGGTATGGTCCGCAGGGCGCGGAAGATGCCGCCGACGCCGATGGTGTCTCCCAGCGTCTGCCGCAGGCCGTACCGGCGGGGAATCTCGAAGTCGCGCAGCACCGCGTCGTAGCCGCCGATGTCGAACTGGCAGATGACAAAGTCCGCCCCGTCGAGCAGCGGCCGCCTGTCCTCGCCGCCGTCGACGCGGGCGCGTGCGCCCGTCTCGGAGTCGAGTCTGGAGGCGAGCGCCTGCGCCGTGGCGAGCCGTCCGGGATCCACGTCGTGCAGCGCGACGTGGAGCGCACCGGCGAGTTCCGCGCAGGAGAAGAGATCCGAGAGGATCTTCCGAGTGAGTTCGACGTTGCCAGCCCCGGTGATGACGACCTTTGTCATCCGAAACCTCCTGAGGACAGGAGCTTACCCTTCAGAAGGAGGGTGGGCAGCTCCCTTCACCGCACTGGCGACCGACCTGTGACGCGCCGTGGTCATGGTGCGACCGCTTCGGTTCGCAGACCCTGGTCACGGAGCAGGTCGAGGGTGCGGCGATCCGCCGAAGGGCCGGTGACGAGCGGGTCCACGTCGGAGATGGGGGCGACGGCCGCCGTCCCGGGCTTCATACGCGAAACCCGGGACGGTGGTCGTCGTCGGATCGGCTCGCTCCTATTCGAACCGGATCTCGTCGATGGTGATGGTGGAGGATCCGCCGTACCAGAAGCCCATGGCGAGCTGGCCCGGGGAGGTGCGGCTGATCCCGTTGGCGGCCATCGGGATCCTGACGTCCTTGTAGGCGGTGGTGATCGTCGGGTGCGCCCCGCCGTCGAGGGTGTAGTCGGCGAACACCTTGGTCGCTCCGCCCAGACCCAGGTTGAAGTGGGCCTGTTCACCGCCCGTGGCGCCCTTGACGCGGATCACCAGGTGGGTCTTCGAGGTCAGGTCCGCTCCGACGTCGCTGCCGAACCAGCCGCAGTTGTCGTAGCGCAGGCTCAGCGCGCCGCCGGTGAGCACCCCGGAGCCGCCGCCGTCCAGGAAACAGTTGGCCCCCGTCCATTTGCCCAGGTCGTTCCGCGCGCTGGACGGGTACGCCGGGTTGCCGTCGAAGTCGTCCAGCACCAGACCGGTGCCGCCCGACGCCTCGTCCGTGACGACGGTGACCGTGTTGCTCGACGGCGAGAGGTTCCCCGCCGCGTCCTTGGCCTTGACCGTGTAGCCGTAACTCGTCGACGGGCTCAGGCCCTCGTCGGTGTACGAGGTGCCGGTGGGCGAGGCGACTTTCGTGGCGCCCCGGTAGACCTCGTAGCCGGTGACCCCGACGTTGTCGGTGGCCCCGCTCCACGACAGCGACACCGAGGTGGCGGTCTTGCCCGTCGAGGTCAGCGTGGGCGCGGTGGGCGCGGCGCAGTCTCCGGAGCATCCGGTCGTGGTGGCGCTCACCGCGGCGGACCGGCCCGAGACGTTGCCGGCGTTGTCGACCGCCTCGACCGTGTACTGGTAGGTGCGTCCCGCGGACAACCCGGTGTCGGTGAACGAGGTACCGGTGACCGGTGTCGCGGTGACCTTCGTCCCCGACCGGTAGACGTTGTAGCCGCGCAGCCCGCTGCCGCCGGTGTCGGCCGAGGCGGACCACGACAGCGAGACGCTGGTGTCGGTGCGCCCGGTGACGGTCAGGCCGGCCGGGGTGGACGGCGCCGTGCAGTCGCCACCGCAGGTGCCCGTGGTGCTGACCGAGCCCAGGTTGACCCAGCCGTCGGCGCCCTGGTTGGCGTTGGCGAACGACAGCGGATAGGCCGGACGCCACCTGTCGATGGTCCAGTCGGTGAGCCGTACGGACGCCGGACGGTTGCGCAGCACGTCCTGCGTGACGGCCTCCAGCGGGTTCCGTACACGCAGTACGAGCTGGTAGCTCCCGGCGGGCACGCCCGCGGCGTTGAGGTTCGCCGAGAAGTTCACCGGGCGGCCGTAGTCGAGGTAGGTCGGGTCCGCGCCGACGTTCCAGTCAGGGAAGGCGCGGATCTTGAGCGGCTGGACGGTACGGATGTCCCAGTCGGTGTCCCAGGTCTTGACCACGTTTCCGCCGGAGTCGCGCAGCCCGAGGACGAACTTCCACGGGTAGTAGAACGGCGCCACCCCGTCGTTCTGGACGGTGACGCCGACCTTGAACGTGCCGCCGGCGCTCGCGTTGAAGTTGGCCTGCGGGATGTGCAGGTTGTAGCCCATCTTCCGGACGCCCGCGGCGACCTTCGGGTCGGTGACGCTGTAGCCGGTCGCCCCCGTCTGGTTGATCATCCAGCTGATGTGGGTGAGCTCGGTGGCGGCGAGCACGTCGTCGACCTGGCCGCCGCCGCCCGGCCAGTTGGCGTACAGGCTGCCCTGGATCTCCGGCCGGGCCTCCCCGCCGATCGACTGGGTGGTCCAGCGGTTCTCCGTACCGTTGTCCAACATGATCTGGGTGAACGCGTCGTCCCAGCCGTTCAGGGACCTGGGCAGCGTCATGCTCTTGAGCTGGCCGCCGCGCCACTCCTTGTAGGGCCAGGAGTCGTCGTGGAAGCCGATGTCCGCCGTCTGGGTGCCCGCCAGGCCCGGGTAGCGGACTTCGAGCTGGACGTTGTCGAACGCGGTGTCGTACGCGTTGACGAGGGTGCGGATGGTGGTGTCGGTCGGCATCAGGTCGGGATGGCCGTCGGCGGTGTCCCGGTCGTACGGCCAGGTGTGCCATTCACCCCACAGCCCGACCAGGCCCAGGGACATGAACCCGATCCGGGGGTCGGCCGTGCCTCCCGGCCCCGACCTGTCGTAACGGGCGGCGAAGGCGTTGATGAAGTTGACGAACGCGGCGACGACGTCGGGGTCGTCGTAGTCGGGGCTGACGGTGCCCCAGAATCCGTTGGTGCGCAGGGCCGTCTTGCCGTTGAGGCAGGGCGGGATGCCGTTGCCGGGGTGGGATCCCGAGCCGCCCGGATACTCGACGTAGAAGCGGAAGGCCAGCTGGCGGCCCCAGACGGCGGCCTCGTCCAGGGCCTTCTCGAAGATCGTCCAGTCGAAGGTGTCGCAGTCGGCGGGGTCCTTCATGATCTCGTTGAGGGCGAAGTAGCTCCACAGGACCCCGCCCGGATACTTGGCGCCGTAGTCGTCGCCGGGGAACAGGTAGGGGGCGAATCCCTTCAGCGGCTGCCCCACCGGCGTGTCGGCGTAGGCGTAGGTGTGGGTGGTCAGCGTGGTGTCCGGCGGCGGGCCGGCGGGCGGCCGCGGAGGCGGGCCGGCGGGGGCGGCCGCGGCGGGGACCGCCCAGCCTGTCAGCAGGGTCGTCACGGCGGCGAGGGAGGCGAACCAACGTCTGATCTTCATGGGAGCCTCGGTGAAGGTGGGGGGAGGTTGTCACAGCGAAACCTGGACGTAACGGAATACAAACACGAAGGTTTCGCTTACGCCAGATCTGATTTTCGCTATCGCAAGCCCGTCGGCTCGCGCCCCTCACCGAGATACATATGATTAGCTCTTGACAAACTATCGCTAGCCCACATCATTATTAACCGATGGCCGGCCGTGGAACGCCGGTGAGTGGCTGCCGATAAGGAGCGCGCATGCACGCGGTTGGGACACGACCCGATGCCGGGACCGACCAGCATTCGGGGCTTCCCGGCCGCGGAGGCGGTCCACGGAGACGGCGGGACGATCGGCTGGTCGGGTGGTTGTTCCTGCTGCCGGTGATCGTCGGTTTCGTCGTCTTCTACGCCTACCCGACGATCCGGGGCGTGTGGTACTCGTTCACGGACTACAGCCTGCTCAACGATCCGTCGTACGTGGGCACCGACAACTACAAGCAGCTGGTCGACGACGAACAGTTCTGGAACGCGCTGAAGGTCACGGGCTACTACGTGGTCGTGAACATCGTCTCGCAGACGGTGGTCGCGCTGGGGCTGGCGGCGTTGATGCACCGGCTGACCCGGTCGGTCGTGCTGCGTGCGGCGCTGCTGGTTCCCTGGTTGGTGCCGAACGTGACGATCGGCTTGTTGTGGGCGTGGCTGCTGGACCCCGACCTCGGATTCGTCAACCACCTCCTCGGCCTGGCCGGACTCGACACGACCCTGTCGTTCAACTCCCCGACCTGGGCGATGCCCCTGGTGGCCCTGGTCAACAGCTGGGCCTACACCGGCTACACCGCGCTGCTGCTCTACGCCGGGATGCTGCAGATACCGCAGCATCTGTACGAGGGCGCAGCGATCGACGGCGCGGGCGAAGTGCGGATGTTCCGATCGATCACTCTGCCGCTCCTGCGGCCGATCCTGGCGCTGGTGCTGGTGGTGTCGTTGATCGGCTCGTTCCAGATCTTCGACACGGTCGCGGTCGTGTACGGCGGCAAGGCGCCCATCCCGGAGACCCGTGTCATCTACTACTACATCTACCAGCAGGCCTTCACCTACTTCCACATGGGATACGCCGCCGCCGTGGCGATGGTCCTCGTGGTCATCCTCGGCGTGCTGACGGCCGTGCAGATGCGGATGCTGCGCGCGTCGCGCTCGGACCTGGGCTAAGGAGCCTTCGGATGTTCTCCGGAATGAAGATCGGCAGAGGCGCCGCCTGGTTCGCCCTCATCGCCGCGGTCGCGCTCACCATCTTCCCCTTCTACTGGATGGTCCGTACGGCCCTCACTCCCGCGGCCGACCTCTACCGCGACTCGACCGCGCTGTGGCCGCAGAACCCCACATTGATCAACTTCACGCGGGTCCTGGGTCTGGTCGACCCCGAACAGGCCAGAGCCGCGGGCGGGTCGGGCGCGCAGATCAATTTCCTGCTGTACACGATGAACTCGCTGATCTACAGCGGGCTGATCGCCGTCGTGCAGACCTTCTGCTGCGCCATGGCGGGCTACGCCTTCGCCCGGCTGCGTTTCCCGGGCAGGGACCTGATGTTCGGAATCATCGTCGCCGCGCTGATGGTGCCGCCGATCTTCACGCTCCTGCCGAACTTCGTCCTGGTCAAGCAGCTGGGGATCCTGAACACCATCCCGGGCATGGTCCTCCCCAGCCTGTTGATGACGCCGTTCGCGGTCTTCTTCCTGCGCCAGTTCTTCCTGTCCATCCCCAGGGACGTGGAGGAGGCCGCGACGCTCGAAGGCATCAGCCGGTGGGGGATGTTCTGGAGGATCGTGCTCCCCATGAGCCGGGGCCCGCTGGTCACCATCGGGCTGACCACCATCGTGTGGAGCTGGAAGGACTACCTGTGGCCGTTGCTGGTAGGGAAGGACGAGAGCACCCGTGTCCTCACCGTCGGCCTGGGCGTGTTCCTCCAGCAGTCCCCGAACACGGCACCGGACTGGACCGGGCTCATGGCCGGATCGGTCCTGTCCATCCTCCCGGTGCTCCTCCTGCTCATCTTCCTCGGCAAGCGGCTGGTGCAGTCCATGAACTTCTCCGGCATGAAATGACGGCGCCCGCGGTGGTCCAGCCGGCGGTGGCCGGGAAGCCGGCGGTGGTCGCCGCCCCGTTGCCGACCTCGCCGGCGGTGGTCGCCGCCCCGTTGCCGACGCCGCCCCGTTGCCGACCTCGATCGTCGCCGTACGGACCTCCGCCGAGAGGCGACGGCGGCACGGCGCAGGACCGCGCCGGGAGGGGACGCATGGGGTGGCGACCTCCGCCGAAGGGGTGGATGGAGTCCCCCGATGGGTGGCGGCCCGGGGTCAGAAGACCCGGGTCCGGCCGAGTGTGAGCCAGCCGGGAACGGTGGTGTCCTGGTCGGCGTTGGCGAAGCGCAGCGGCATGCCGTTCCGGAGCGGGTTGGCGGCCCGCAGAACCAGCGTGTAGTCGCCCTTCCGCAGGCCCGCGGCGGGCAGGGCGGCGGTGAGCTCGGCCGGGACGCCGGGCATGACGCCGGTCAGCTTCCACGACGTCGTCCAGGTCCTGGCGATCCGGCCGTCGCGGCCGATGGCGGCCACCTGAAGGGGCCAGTCGTAGGAGAACGGGGCGACGCCGTCGTTCTGGATCCGGAGGGCGAGGTCGAGGCTGTGGCGCCGGTGGCCGGTCTTCACCGCGGTGACCCGCAGCTGGTAGCCCAGTGACTTCGCGCCGGCCAGGGCCTTGTCGTAGGCGGCGCCCGTGTAGCCGGGGCTGAAGGCGTAGTGGTTGAGCAGCCAGGAGGCGTGGGTCTGGGTGACGCTTGCGGGGAAGTCCTTGTCTCCGTCGCCGGCGCAGTCCATCGGCGTGTTGAAGATGCAGCCCTGCAGTTCGGGCCGCAGCTCGCCGGCGACCGTGGCGCTCTTCCACTTGTCGGTGGTCCCGGCCTGCTGCATCAGGTCCATGAAGTGCCAGCCGGGCCCCGGCAGGGTGGAGTAGGCGAAGGAGTCGTCGTGGTAACCCATGTCGAGCGCCTTGTTGTCGGCACTGGGGTAGCGGACCATGAGCCTGGTCTCGTCGAAGGCCTCGTCGTAGGCGTTCAGGACCCTGAGCTGCCGGGCCTGGGAGGCGAACCAGTTCTCCGTACCGGCGTCCCCGTTGTGCGGCCAGGTGTGCCACTCGCCCCAGAAGCCCAGCAGGCCGAGCTGGACGAACCCCACACGGGGGTCTCCGTCGTAGCGGTGGCCGAGCGCGGCGATGAACCGGTCGAGCGCGGCGGCCAGGTTCGGGTCGTCGTAGTCGGGCGACACGCTCTGCCCGTTGTTGCCGAAGTCGTCGTACGGGCGGGTCAGCAGACCCTGGTCGAGCAGGAATTTCGGAATGCCGCTGGGCTTGCCCGGATAGTCCAGATAGAAGCGGAACGCCGCCTGGTGGCCTCGGGCGGCGATCGCGTTCAGCTGCTCTTCCAGGGGCCGCCAGTCGAACCGGTGGGGACCGGTCATCACCGCGTTCAGCGGCAGGTAGAACCACTCCATCGAGTGCGGGAACGTCGTATAGGCGCCCGCGTAGGGGATGAAGCCCTCCAGCGGATTGGCGTCCGGAGCCTCCGCCGCCGCCAGTGCCCGCCAGTCCGGCTGCGTGGCCGCGGTCGAGCTTGGGGCGGGCAGCGCCGCCGCGACCGCGGCCAGGGCGGCGACGACCGCCATCCGGGCAGGCCGGTTGATCGAAAAGTGGACCATCGAAACCTCCACATGACGTCCGCCAAGGCATTTATGAGCTAGCCTTGACAAATTTTCGATGAGCCACATCATTATTCGAGAGAGCGAACAAGGCAAGAGGGAACTTTCCGGCCCTCGGCCCCACCCCCCAGGAAGAGGCATCTCGATGATCAATAGGAAGCGGGTCGGCACAGCGCTGCTGTGCGGGCTGCTGGCGGGCACCGCGCTCACCGCGTGCGGCGGCTCCGAGGCCGACGACTCGGCGAACGGCCAGGTCACGCTCGACTACTGGCTGTGGGACGACAAGCAGCAGGCCTCCTACCAGGCCTGCGCCGACGCCTTCCACGCCGCGAACCCGAACATCACCGTCAAGATCACTCAGACGGCCTGGGCGCAGTACTGGCAGAACCTGACCACGCAGCTGGCCGCCGGCGAAGCCCCGGACGTGTGGACCAACCAGTTGTCGTACTACCCGCAGTTCGTGTCCAGTCAGCAGATCCTCGACATCCAGCCCTACGTCGACGCCGACAAGGTCGATCTGAGCCAGTACCAGGAAGGGCTGGCGGACCTCTGGACCAAGGACGGCCGCCGGTACGGACTGCCCAAGGACTGGGACACCGAAGCGATCGTCTACAACAGCGAGATGCTCGACAAGGCCGGCATCAAGGCCGCCGACCTGGCCGACCTCACCTGGAACCCCGCCGACGGCGGCAGCTTCGAGCAGGTCATCGCCAAGCTCACCGTCGACGACAAGGGCCGCAACGGCCTGGACCCGGCCTTCGACAAGGACAACGTCGCGGTCTACGGATACCAGCCGGAGTGGAACGACGGCTCCCAGGGCCAGAACGGGTGGGGCGAACTGGCCGCCGCCAACGGCTTCACCTACCTGGACAAGAACCCGTGGGGCACCCGGTACAAGTACGACGACCCCAAACTGATCGAGACCATCGGCTGGTACAAGACGCTGACCGACAAGGGATACGCGCCCAAGTTCGACAAGCAGTCGACGCTCGGCATCGACGCGGTGATGAACTCGGGGAAGGCCGCGCTGACGATCGCGGGCTCCTGGACCATCAACACCTACCTGGGCGCCGACGCCAAGCAGAAGTTCGCGCTCGCACCACTGCCCGTCGGCCCGGTCGGAGTCCGCAAGAGCGCCATCAACGGCCTGTCGGACGCGATCTGGGCGGGCACCAAGAACAAGGACGCCGCGTGGAAGTGGGTGAAGTACCTCGGGTCGGCCGACTGCCAGGACGTGGTCGCCGGTAACGCCGTGGTGTTCCCCGCCATCAAGAGCTCGACCGAGAAGGCGCTGGCCGCCCACAAGGCCAAGGGCCGTGACGTGCAGGTGTACGTCGACTACACCAAGACTCCCGGCGGGACATTCCTCCTGCCGATCACCGAGCACGGCACCGAGATCAGCCAGATCGTGCAGGACGCCCTGCAGTCGGTCATTCTCGGCCAGTCCGACCCCGCTGAGGCGCTGAAGAAGGCAAATCAGCAGGTCAACGGCCTGTTCGGTTGACCGTTCCATCCTCTGCCCCGTCCGGCGGGATCCCCCCTGAGCATCCCGCCGGACGGTCACCACTGCTCGAAGGAGAACCATGCCCCTGCTCGTCGACCTGGCCGGCCGCGACTTCGCGGTCGAACTCACCGGTTCCGAGCCCCCCGCGCCCGTCGGCGGCGGCCTGATCCTGCCGCCAGGCCGGGTAGCGATCCTGCACGGTCTTGGCGACGCCCTGTTCTACCGCCACGGCCAGAACTCCTGGAGCCCGTGCGGATGGCGCCGCCTCAGCGAGCCCCCTCTGCGGATCGCCAATCCCGAACGGCGCCTGACCGCCGACGACACCGTCTGGGACGATCCGGCCCGCCACCACTCCTCGGCCGTGGCCGCGCTGCAGGGCGCCGACGGCCGGGTGCTGCTGCTGGGTTCTCTCGGGCTGGGCACCCCCCGCCTGGCCGCCGACCACGACACCATCGTCGGCTGGTGCGAGGACGACGGAGCTCCCTGGTTTCTCGCCTACGGTCCCGAGCAGGAGGTCTTCGCGCACTACACCGAGCAGCTGGCCGAGCGGCTGGGCAGCAGCGACCGGCGCGCCGGCAACGTGTGGTGCACGTGGTACGCCTACTACGAAGGCATCACCGAACAGGTGCTGAACAAGGACATCGCCGGACTGGCCGGTCTGCGGTTCGACGTCGTCCAGATCGACGACGGCTGGCAGCAGGCCGTCGGGGACTGGCAGCCCAACGACAAGTTCCCCTCCGGCATGCGGGCCCTGACCGAACGGATCACCACCGCCGGGATGAGCGCCGGCCTGTGGCTCGCACCGTTCATCGTGCTGCCCACCTCGGCGACGGCACGCGAACATCCCGAGTTCCTGCTGCGCGACGCCGACGGAGAGCCGGTCGTCGCCGGCCACAACTGGGGCACCGGTTACTGGGCTCTGGACCTCACCCACCCCGGTGTCCAGGAACACCTCACCCGGCTGATCCACCGCGTGGTCCACGAATGGGGCTTCACCTATCTCAAGCTCGACTTCATCAACGCCGGTGCCATCCCCGGCGTCCGGCACTCCGGGGCACCTCGCGAACAGGCCTATCGGGACGCGCTCGCCCTGATCCGGCGCGTCGCAGGTCCGGAGGTCTACCTGCTCGGCAGCGGTGGTCTTCTGCTGCCCTCGCTCGGACTCGTCGACGGGCTGCGCAGCGGCCCCGACGTCGCCCCGCTGTGGACCAACTACGCCACCGACGACCCCTCGGACGCGATGGCCTACAACGCCGTCGTGAACACGCTGCACCGGCTGTGGCAGTCGCCTCTCGCCCAGGTCGACCCCGACATCGTCTATTTCCGCAGCCGCCTCAACCTGCTCACCGAGACCCAGATGAGCTGGCTGCACGACCTGGCCGCGATCTGCGGATTCAAGGCCGTCTCCGACCCGCCGTCCTGGCTCAGCCCGGACGAGCTCGAGCGCATGGCCGCCTACCTCGCCGAACAGCCCGAGATCGTCCAGGAAGGCAGATACCGCTTCGCCATCGATGGCCGCACCGTCGATTTCACCGCCGCGTTGAACCCCGAACGGCAGTATCCGATCTCGTGACGGGCCGCTAGAATTTCGCTTTAACAAAGCATAATTGGGGGGTAGTGGTGTCCGACACGGCCGGAGCCGATGTCAGCAAGCTCCGCGAACTCAACTCGCTCAGCATCGTCCGGGCGATGCGAGGTCAGCCACCCGCCACCGTCACCGAGCTCGCCGCCCGCACCGGCCTGTCCCGGCCCGGGACCGACGTCGTGGTCCGCGGGCTGGTCACCGACGGGTGGGTGAAGGTCGTCGAACCCGACGGCAGCAGCGTCGGCCGTCCGGCCCGCCGCTACCGCTTCAACGCCGGCGCCGGACACGTGCTCGGCGTCGACGTCGGCGGCCACAAGATACTTGTCCTGCTCGCCGACCTCGAAGGACGGGTCCTGCGCAGCCACCAGCTGCCGGTCGAGCCCGACGCGGACCCGGCCGCGCGACTCGAAGCCGTCGACACCGCCATCTCCCAATGCCTGACGGCCGCCGGGATGCGGCCCGACCAGATCTGGACGGTGACGGTCGGGGTGACCGGCCCCGTCGACGCGACCGGCCGTACCACGCTGTTCACCCCGCTGCCGGGCTGGGCGAGCGTTTCTCCCATCGAGCACCTCGCGACCCGGTTCACCTGCCCGATCCTTGTCGAGAACGACTGCAAACTCGCCGCCGTCGCCGAACGCTGGCAAGGCGCCGCACAGGACGCCGACGACATCGTCTACCTGCTGGCGGGCATGCGAACCGGTGCCGGTCTCATCCTCGACGGCACCCTGCGGCGCGGCTACGGAGGAGCGGCCGGCGAGATCGGCGCGCTCAAAGCGGTCCGCTGGCTCTCCGCCCCCTCCCACATCGAGAACTGTCCCGGGATGCCCGAGGACATCCATCCGAACGACAAGGCCGCCTGGGTCTTCGAACACGCCCGCGAAGGCGACCGCGACGCCAGGACCGCGCTCCGCCGCTATGTCAAAGACCTGGCCGTCGGGGCCGCGGCCCTCGTGCTGACCCTCGACCCGCAGGTCGTCATCCTCGGCGGCGGCTACTCCCGCTCCGCCGACCTCCTCATCGACCCCCTCGAACGGGAGCTACGCCGCCTCTGCCTGCGCGTCCCCGAGATCAGGGCGTCCGACCTCGGCGCGGACAGCGTCGCCCTCGGCGCTCTGCGCGTCGCCCTGGACCAGGTCGACGCGCAACTGTTCACCGACGGAATGCCCGCGCCTCTCACCGCCCACGCCTGAGATCCCCCATCCGGGTGACGCCCTTCACCAGGCGAGAGTGGGCTTCTCCTCCGCCTGCCGGCGGCCGGCTTCGGCGTCCACCGCGTCGGCCGACTCGTCGGCCCGGTTCCGGCCCCGGCAAGCACCGCTACGTCGTCGAGCGGACCTCCGAACGGACCTTCGAGCGGAAAAGGACCTGCTCAACGGGAACCTCGCCGCTCGGCCGACCCGACCGCCCTGCTGCATGCCTTCCGCCGCCCGCGCATCCGCCGGGAGATCCGCGCCGACATCCGTGAAGCTTTCCTCAGCCTGGCTTGCGCGCTCATCTGCCGACGCCGAAGAGACCGGGTGAGTACCGCGACGAGAAAGGCCCCTGAGCAGATAATCCCTGCTCAGGGGCCTTGTTTGCAGTGCCATGGCGAAGCCCGTACGTAGATCCGTCCCGCCGCCGCCCACCAGTGAGATTCCCTCGGCGCGGCACAGCGAGTGCACGACCCGGGCCGCCGCATCGCACGACAGCACGCTGACCAGGCCGCCTCGGGTCATGACGCGTCGATGCGCCCAAGCCCGTACCAGTCGCGTGCCCGGCGTCTGGTCGCGTTCGCGCTCCGGGCGGCGAGCCCGAACGCCACGGGGATCGGCCAGTTCAGCAGGCCTGCACCGTGCACGCGAAGGAACTCCTCGACGCCGAGGAACTCGTTGATGCCGGTCAGCAACGGAATGATCAGCATGAACCGCAGGAACGGGGTGTGGAAGAAGTACAGCGTGCTGTTGAGGTCGTCGCGGACCCACATCCGGTACCGGTCGGGCACGAGCCTGCCGAACAGCCGGTAGCCGATCCACTGCCCCGCAGGGGGGCGGTCCCTGAGCCGGGTGAGCAGCCCGCCGCGGACGATGTCGAGACTGTCGCGAAAGGTGGGGCGCGTCTGCCCGGGGGCGGCGAGGTCCAGCAGGGTGCCCAGCACCTCCTGGCCCCGGTACTCGCGGAAGCGCGGCGGGTAGGCACGCATCAGCAGGCGGCAGCGCCGCTCGTAGGCGTCCATCACACTCCCGTCCCGGGCTGGAGGCGGAGGCGGCGCTGCGCGGTGGCGGCCAGGCGGGCGAGCCGGACGGTCTCCTCGGCCAGAAGGTTGCGGCCGTGCCCGGTCAGGTCGTAGTAGCGGCGGTGACGGCCGTCGACGACTTCCTCCTTGACCACGGCGACCATGCCTTCCCCGGCCAGCCGGTCCAGGGCGCCGTACAGGGTGCCCGCGCCCAGCCGGATACGGCCCTCCGACAACTCCTGGACGGCTTTGATCACCCCGTAGCCGTGGAGCGGGCCGTCGGAGAGCGCCAGGAGCACGAGGTAACTCTGCTCACGTAGTGCCATAGTCGATATATATCGCCAGGCGAACTATGGAGCAAGGTCAGCTTCCGGCTATGCGGGTCACAGAACACACCCCCCGTCAGCTCAGTCCCATGTCGGGACCGCCCACTTTCCGCCGCACCCTCGGGACGTGTTGCAAGGACTACCCGTCCCGCAGCACCATCGCGGGCATCCGCCGCGTCCTACGCTCCGCGCTCGGCAACGCTGTCCGCGAAGAGCTGATCTCCAAGAACGTCACCGCGCTGACCACCCTGCCCAGCGCAAGCAAGACGAGAAAGAAGCGCCAGCGCGTGGTGTGGGGCGTCGAAGAGGCACGGCGCTTCCTCGAACACCTGCGGGCGGTCGATGTTGGGCTTGCCTGGGACGTGACAGACAGGACGATCAGGCCCCTACGCCAGCCACCACGAAGCCGGCTCGTGCGATTGGCGATCATCCCGGAGCCGAGGTCCCCGCCGGAGGCCCATGAGACGGCGCGGCAGGTAGTAAAGAGTGGCAACGATCACGGCGGCGATCAGGAGCGCGGAAAGCAGCAGGGCGCCCAGGATGATCACTGTGCGGAAGGCCTCGTAGGCGAACCAGAGATAGACCTCTCCGTTGGAGACGCCGGGGAAGGGGGCCTCGGCTGTTTCATCGGGTAACAAAGTCGCTCCTCGTCATATACGCCGTAGGTGCAGAGCGAAGGTATATCGCTCTGTGAGGCGCGTCTTGTCAGCCCTGGTGTGTGCGGCGGTGCGGCCCTGTGCGGCGGCGGATGGTCGGGTACGGCGGGCGTGGGGTGCGGCGCGCGGCCCGGAGTCCCGCGCCGTCCGGGGCCGGCCCCCAGGCCGCATGCCCGGACGGCAGGCGGGCGGCGGGCCGCGCCGCCGCCTTGATCTACAGGGACGGCGACCGGTGGCGCGGGGCCATCTCCCTCGGGTAGGGACCCAACGGGGAGCACATCCGCAAGAAGGTCTCCGGCAAGACCCGGGCCGAGGTCGTCGAGAAGGTCCGGAAGATCCGTGAGGGCATCGCCAAGGGACTCCCGGTCCCCGACGACAAGATCACCGTAGGCGCGTTCCCCGACCGGCGGCGAGCGATGCTTGAGACCTGTGGATCGGCCGGGAAGGGGTGTACCTTCCCGGTGATCGTTCGAGGTCTCACACGCATGGCCGACGCGCCAATGTCGACTGGGAAGGCACACCCATGCTCACCGTGGTCCCTGACCCCGCCGCCGACGACGACCGCCGCACGACCGAGGGCCCCGTCTCCGCCGCGCTGATCGACGAACTCGTCCGGGAAGGCGCCCGCCGGATGCTCGCCGAGGCGCTGAAGGCCGAGGTGGACGCCCGCATCGCCGCCTTCGCCGACGAGCGCGACGAAGGCGGCCGCCGCCTGGTCGTGCGCAACGGCTCCCATGCCCCGCGCGAGATCCTCACCGTGGCCGGCGCGATCGAGGTCCGCGCGCCCCGGGTCAACGACAAGCGCACCGGCCCCGTCACCGGCGAGCGCAAGCGGTTCGTCTCGTCCGTCCTGCCGCCGTGGTGCCGCAAAACATCCAAGGTCAGCGAGGTGCTGCCGCTGCTGTACCTGCACGGCCTGTCCTCTGGCGACTTCGTCCCCGCGCTGGGGCAGTTTCTCGGCTCGACGCCGGGGCTGTCGGCATCGGTGGTCACGAAGCTGACCGAGCAGTGGAAGATCGAGCAGCGCGCCTTCGCCGCCCGGGACCTGTCGGGCGTGGACTACGTCTACCTGTGGGCCGACGGCATCCACGTCAACGTGCGCCTGGACGAGCAGCGCCTGTGCCTGCTGGCGATGATCGGCGTGCGCGCCGATGGCCGCAAGGAGCTCGTCGCCCTGGCCGACGGCTACCGCGAGCCGGCCGAGTCCTGGGCGGACCTGCCGCGCGACTGCGCCCGGTGCGGGATGCGCGCGCCGGTGCTCGCGGCCACCGACGGCGCACTGGGGTTCTGGGGCGCGCCGGGCGAGGTGTTCCCGCAGACCAGAGTCCAGAGGCGCTGGTTCCACAAGATCGCTAACGTGCTCGGGGCTATATCGAAGTCGGCGCACCCGGGGGCGAAGAAGGCGCTGGCGGAGATCTGGGATGCCGAGGACAAGACGCATGCCCTGGCGGCCGTGGAGGCGTTCCAGGCGACCTACTGCGCCAAGTACGGCAAGGAGGTGGCCAAGGTCACGGGCGACGTCGAGCAGTTGCTGGCGTTCTACGACTTCCCGGCCGAGCACTGGGTGCATCTGCGCACGACCAACCCCGTCGAGTCGACGTTCGCCACGGTCCGCCACCGCACCAAGGTCACCAAAGGGCCGGGGTCGCGCGCGACCGGGCTGGCGATGGCGTTCAAGCTGATCGAGTCGGCCCAGGCCCGGCTGATCGAGTCGGCCCAGGCCCGGCTGATCGAGTCGGCCCAGGCCCGCTGGCGCGCGGTCAACGCACCTCATCTCGTCGCGCTGGTCCGCGCCCGGGCGGTCTTCGTCAATGGCAGGCTCGTCGAGCGACCCAAAGGAGCCGCCGCGTGACCGGCCGAAGCGCCGCCATGCAGCCGGCCGACGACGAGCATCAGCGGTTCGCTCACTACTTGCAGGAACTGGCGGATGTCAGCTCGCAGGACGAGGTCGGCCTGGTGGGTCGGGTCCTGCGTGATCCGGATACGGTGATGGCCCAGTCGGCGGTGGTCCGTCACCTGGACCGGCGGGCGGCGCAGCTTCTGACCGACGCGGGTTTCCCCGACTGGTTCGAGGCCATGGTCATCGTGACCGCGGAGTGGGAGTTCCTCGTTCACCGCCTGCGCGAATGGATGGTGTTGAGGTCGATCACCATCGATGACACGCGGGGGTCGGAGGATCTCCTGGCCGCCTCCGATTGGTGTCAACGCACGGCCGCACGGGTGCTGACATCATCGGCTGCGCTGCGCCTACTCGCCGAGCGGGGGAGAACACGACGTGTTCGCGCTGCCGCCGGTCTTCGACTGGCTCAGCAACGCCGGTAGCCAAGTCCCTTTGATCCACAGTCTTGACGATTGCTCTACCCTGACGTCTCGTCGCACCTGGTGAGAACGTCTTTGACGATGATCAGCGCCTCTGGGCATCCACCACCGTCTCAGGGCGCTGTCAGCACCCGCGTCAGCAAGGTCCCGCCCTGCTCGCCCCCTCCGATCCACCGGCACACGGCAGTCCACAGGCAACGGCCCTACAGCGGCCCCGCAGGAGGTATGTACGGCAAGGGCGTGGAGCGGGCGACGGCGTCGGCCGGTGACGGAGCCGGGCAGAAGCGGTCCCGCCCGGGCAGTGCCCCGGTGGCGAGGAAGGAGCTCATCGCCTCGTCGGCGCAGCTGCCGAGCCCGAAGACGCCGTGGCCGCCCTGGTCGACCGTGATCATGGCGGCCCGCCGTCCGAGCGCGGCGCGCAGGCCGCGGGCGTTCGCGAGGGACGTGGAGGGATCGCGGGTGTTCTGCAGGATCAGCACGTTGCGCGGCCCGGTACCGGTGACCGTCACCGGCGGCTCCACGGGCCGGGTGGGCCATGCCGCGCACGGCCAGAGGTTCGAGGGCATGCCCGCCGTCACCGGCCACGCCCGCCGGTCGGCCGCGACCTGCCGGGCGTGCAACGCCACGCTGCGCGGCCAGGCGACGTCGTCGCAGATCACCGCGTAGAGCGCGGCGGTGCTGTTGTCCGCCGGTATCTCCGCCGTCCCGGTGTCACCGCCGCCGGCCCTACCGGCAGAGCCCAGCCGGTCCAGTCGCGTCAGGACGGCGGCGTCCACAGTGGATCCTGATGTGCCGGCCACGAGCTCCTGCCATACCCCGGCGATGAGGGGGAAGTAGCCGTCGAAGTAGAGCCCCCTTCGGGTGATCTCGCGCAGTGCGTTGCCGTCGATCACGGGGCCGCCTGGGACCGGCACGGGTTGCCGGTCAAGGGCCGCGATCAGCCGGTTGAACGTGCGCCTGACCTCGTCCGGCGTCGTGCCGAGGTGGTAGACGGCGTCCCGCTCGGCCGCGAAGGCGAGGAGGTCGGGCAGACGCACCGCGACCGCCTCGCTCCAGGTCCGCAACATGTCCCGCCACACCAGGTCCGGATCGACGGCGCTGTCCAGCACGATCCGATCGGTGCGTCCCGGGAACATCGAGATGTAGACGGCTCCCAGATAGGTACCGTAGGAGATGCCGAAGTAGGACAGTTTCGGCTCGCCGAGTGCGGCTCGGATGCGGTCCATGTCCCGGGCCGTGTTGGCCGTGGTGATGAACGGAAGCAGATCGCCGGAGTGCTCGGCGCACGCGGCCGCGGTGTCCCGTGCGAAGGCGATGTTGCGCTCGATGTCGCCATCCGGCGCCGGATAGGGCAGCCGCAGCGTGAACTGCTTCACGGGATCGAGACCACAGGTGACCGGGGTGCTGTGGCCGACCCCTCGCGGATCGAAGCCGATCAGGTCGTACTGATCCAGGACCTCGCGCGGCAGTACGACCGCCAGCTGGCTGATCAGGTCCAGGCCGCTGTCGCCCGGGCCGCCCGGGTTGGACAGCAGGATCCCGCGACGCGACCCGGGTTGCGCTGTGCCGATCCGGGAGATCGCGATCTCGACGCTCCGCCCGCGCGGGGCGCGGTAGTCCAGCGGCATCCGTAAAGTCGCGCACTGCTGGCGTGGGTCGCGCGGGATACCGGATTCCACCGGCGGGCACTCGCCCCAGATCGGAGCCGCTCCCCCGGCTTCGGCCACCGCCGACTCCTGCGTGCCGATCCGGGCCCCGGCCGGCGTGGGCGCGCCTGCCGCCACGGTGGCCACTGTCGCCGCGGCGATGAACAATGTCAGGCTTGATCGCAGACTTAATCGCACTGATACCCCTTTCGCGAAGTTGGTGTGGGATTTCTGGAGCTGCCGATGCGGCGGCTCGGACGCCGCCTGATCGGCCGCCACGCCGACGTCGTGCGCCCGGCGACGTGACCCCCGCGGCCGGGCCGCGGTCATGACGAGGCCGGTGTTGCGGCGCCGGCCGTCAGAGCCGCCTGCACGATGCGGATCGCCTCGCCCGTGTCGATGCCGACGCTGGCGATCACGGCCGCGTAGTCGGCGGCGGCCCGGCGGGCCCGCTCCCGGCCCTCCTCGCCGGCGGCCGACACGAACGAGCCCGCCCGCCCGCGCGTCTCGATCAGCCCCGCCTCCTCCAGCTCCCGGTAGGCCCGGCCGACCGTGTTGACGGCCAGGCCGAGGTCGGCCGCGAGGTGGCGGATGGTCGGCAGCCGGGCGCCCACGGCCAGCGTGCGGTCCTGGATCTGCCGGGCTAGCTGAGCCCGCAGCTGCTCGAACGGCGGCACCGGCGAGGCCGCGTCGATGACGATCATCGGACGCTCATGGCCCGCCGGGCCACCGTCGCGCTCGACGGCGTCCTGAAACGGAGCGCGACGAGCGTGATCATGGTCAGGATCAGGTAGGTGACCGCGGCGGCGCCCCACCAGCCGGGCGCGGTGCCGAACAGCAGCACCATGGGCAGCGTCCACTGCACGTTCGGCGTGGTGAGCTCGCGGGCGTCCTCGACGCGCATGATGACGTCGGCGGTCAGCGACTCCTCGTCCTCCGCCACGACCGGGCACCTGAGCAGGTGGCGCAGCTGCATGGCGGTGATGGCCGTCGCGCCGAGCAGGCCGATCAGCAGGACGACGGCCAGCTGCCGCACGGTGGGGTCGGGAACGGCCAGGGCGCTCGCGACCAGCGCCATCGCGCCGGCGAACGTGGCGACCGCGAAGACGGCGTACGACCGGCCGAGCACGGCCCGCCAGCCGGGCTGGATCAGATGGGCGGCCCTGCGCGACAGCGTCGCGCCCGCCCGCTGGTCGACGCGTCGCACCCACCGGTCGAGCAGCGACTGTGCCAGCAGCAGCCCGGCCACCAGCGCGGTCAGGGCCAGCAGCGGCAGCGGGCGCTGCGGCGGGGAGCCGCCGAAGGCGGAAGTGGCGGCGAGCGCGCTCGCGAGGATCAGCACGGCCAGGATGACGTGAGTGGCGAGGCGGGCGCGTTCCCGGACCGCCAGCCGGCTGGCCAGCAGCGGGGTCGGGCGGGCGCCGGCCAGGCCGTGCCGGGCCAGCCACGCGCCCGCCAGTCGCAGATCGGTCGCACGGGCCGGCGGGCCGGCGTCCGGTAACGGTTCACGGGTCATGGCGCCTCCTTTGTCGCAAGTTTTGTATCAGCATTGTGCGTCATAGCTTGCGACAAAGTCAACGCCCCAGGGCTCTCGTCGTCCCGGCGGCACGCGCCCCGGCTCAGCGGCGGCCATCGCCGTGGACCATCAAGTGGACGGCGCCGGCGCCGTCACCGCCTCGGGTATCTCCTCCTCGGTCGCGGTGACCCCGAAGATGCACTGCAGCAGTGTGCGCCCCCACCCGACCGTGGCGTCGGCGGCCTCTTCATCGGCCCTGGCCGGCACCGCGCCGCCGTGACATACGGCGACACCTCATGGGCCGGGTTCACCAGATCCCCGCTCATCCCTGTCCAGCCTCTCCCCAGGCGAAACAGTGCCCCCGGCGGCGTGCTCGCAGCACTCCTCGCCGTGACCGGCTCTAGAGCGTGTCCGACAAATGATCATGGCTGGCGCGGTTGAATGATCGTTCGTGGTGAGACGTGGTGAGCTGACCGACAAGGCATGGCAGCGGATCGAGCCGTTACCGCCCGCCGCGGACAGCCGGGGCCGTCCATGGCGGGATCACCGCCAGATCATCAACGGGATCTTGTGGCGGCTGCGGACCGGAGCGCCGTGGCGGGCGATCCCGGAACGATACGGGCCCCGGCAGACCTGCTACGAGCGATTCAAACGCTGGGACGCCGACGGCACCTGGGCCCGCCTGCTGCAGGAGATGCAGGTCAAGGACGACTCCGTCGGCCACGTCGAGTGGACCGCCGACATCGACTCCACCATCTCCCGCGCCCATCAGCACGCGGCCGGGGCGAGAAAAAGGGGGACGACGGCGGGACGATCGATACGAAGCAGTCGCAAAGGCGGCAGGCTCTCGGCCGCTCCCGGGGAGGACTCACCGCCAAGCTCCATCTGATCACCGAGGCCCGCGGCCTGCCCATGGCCGTGCAGCCGGCCCCGGGCAATGTGGTGGACCGCACCGCGTTCGAGGCGGCCATCGCCGCCCTGCGACTCCCGCGCGGCGGCCCGGGCCGGCCGCGCACCCGTCCGGACCGGCTGATCGGCGACAAGGGCTACCCCTCCAAGAAGACCCGCTCCTGCCTGCGCCGGCGCGGTATCCAGGCCGTCACCCCCGAACACCGGAACCGGACGACCGACCGCAGGCGCAAGGGCAGCCGGGGCGGCCGCCCTCCCGCTTCCGATTCCGAGACGTACAAGCAGCGCAACCTGGTCGGACGCTGCTTCGGCAAGCTCGAGCCATGGCGCGCGATCGCGACCCGCCTCGACAAACTCGCCGGCCGCTACCTCGCCGGTGTCACCACCGACTGCCTCATGCCGTGGCTCCGCCAGGCGGAATTGTCCGACACGCTCCAGCAAGACCCCTGAACGATCCAGGAAACGCGAAGGCTGTCGTGTCATGTCTGCACTCCTACCCGCCGCGGGACGGCCTCACGATCAGCTCTCAAACACGCTGTAAGTGATCTGCAAGTGGCACACCGCAGACTCTCCTCATCAGCACGACGCTGCCGCCCGCTTGGACGACACGAAGGGAAACACCATGCAGTTAGGCAAGAAGCTCACTGCCATCGCCGCTTGCGCCTTCATGGCGAGCGGGGTGCTGGCCGCGGCGTCCCCCGCAGCAGCTACTGCCGCTACGGCGGAGGAAAGTGCAGCAAGTTACTATTACGGCGCCATCGCCGTGTCGCGGGACGGCGATATCGGCAGGTCTTGGGACTACAGAACAGAGGCTACCGCCAAGCGGCGGGCACTGAGGGAATGCGGCCACTCCAGCTGCAAAGTCCTCACCACCTTCGTCAACGGTTGTGGTGCTGTCGCCTACAACTCCAGGAAAAACGTCTATTGGGGTGGCCGAGGGAGTACACCCGCCAAAGCGAAAAGGAACGCCATTGCCAACGCCGGCGGCGGCCGCTGGATCGTCTATCAGTGCACCAAACGATACCGCTAGCTCGATGCGTGAACGCCTGACGGGGTGAGTACGTCGACCGGAACGCGATCACGGTCGCCGAGTGGATCGAGGGGCACGCGGGCGAGATTAAGCCGCGTACACTCAACGGCTACCGGGTGATGATCCGGCGCAGATCCCCTCACCCGAGACCCGCAAGGCGCTCGATCGTTTGAATGCCAGCCTCGACGCCGAAAAAGACGACTGACACCATCGCCCACCACGACTCGACGAAGGCCCTCCGCCGCCCGGAGGGCCTTCGAGCATGTGCCGGCAAAGACGCACCGTCTGAGAAATGCCATGGACGCCGGAGCGCGTCGGCTGGCACGCTCCCATGCGTGACCGCGCTGGACGTGATGACCGAGTTCGGCTCGACCGGACGGATTGGGCCGCTGCGGTGCGGCGCGTCCCTAACCGACATCGCCGCCGTCCTCGGCCCACCGTGGGACATCGGCCGCGTCAGCACACGCACCCGATGGCCGCACCTGTTCTCCTACGGCCACGTCGAGCTGTGCGTCTGCCGCTGCCGAACCGTCACGACGCTCAGTGCCCAGACCTGGCACGACGTCGTCGAACTGCCCGCCGCCAGGACGAACACGATCACATCCTTGCCCGCGCGCCTGACCTACCGGCAGCTAACCGCCGCCCTGGACGCGGCCGGATGCTGCTGGCAGCCAGTCAGCCGGCAATCACCCGGGGGAGTCGAGCTGCGCACCCGGCCGCTGGGCGTCGCCTTCACCTTCCGCACCGACGACGGGCCCGAACCGCTCCTGGAGAACGCCAGCGTGTGGCTCGACCCGCACGACTGCCCGCCGCTCCCTCCCGGACACCCGGACGACGGCTTCGGTGCCTGACCGGACGGGCAGAGCGTTCCGTCGGAGGCTGCTCTCGGCAGACCTCGTTGCTGTATTTCACTGCTGTACGGACATGACAAAGGCCCTCCGGGATCATCCCGGAGGGCCTTTGATCTGCTGCGCGGCCGAGAGGACTCGAACCCCTAACCTTCTGATCCGTAGATCCCCAAACGATGTCCGGGGACGTTCAGACCAGTTCGCCGCGCACGCCGTGAAGAGTCCGCTCGTTCATATCAGTCCAACCCGGTTCATGATCGTCCATCCGGTTGGCTCCCAAGATGGCTCCCAGAAAGCCCGCCAGACTGCCTGCTCGCAAATCGGTTTGATCATGGGCCGTACGGCCCGTGAGCTGGGCGGTGGGCTTCCCGCAAGTGACCGCGACCGACCGCTGCCGACCGCCCTTAATGGCCCGCCAATGACCCGGCTACCATCGCCGATCATGACGTCGTGGAGCGCGCGATACCGTGCAGGCGAATGCTTTGCCGTCTGGGACGAGCTTCGCGCATACGGATCGACCGGTGTGCCAGAGGCTCTCTACGGGGATGCCGAGGAGGTCGCCCGAGAGACCATGTCGCGAGTGGCCGCCAACATCGATCTCGTCGTGGAGCGGCTTGCCGACGCGGGCTATGCCTTCGCCTTTCCCGAGTATGTATGCCAGCCACCCACGGCCGATGACCGGAGGGCCATCACGCAAGCGGAGCAGTCCATCGGTCCGCTTCCTCTCGCCCTGCGCGCCTGCATGGAGATCGTCGGCGGCGTCGACCTCTGCGGTGACGGTGGCGCGGTGCTGCCACACGTCAGCTACCACTTCGACCCCGGTGAGGACGCTGATCTGTACCCCGACCCGTTGGTACTCATGCCGGGCCGGCACTTGTGGAGCGTGTGGAGATCCCGATTGGAAGGCCTGGTCGACGAAGGCGCCTGTCCGGATCCCGCGCAGGAGGCCGGCAGCGGATCCCGTTCGGCAGTCATCGACTTCGTACTGGCCCCGGACGAGATCCATAAGGCGAATGTGAGCGGAGGAGAGCAGCGTATTCGCCTGCCCGACCGGTCCGCCGACCCCGAACTGTGGTCCGTGCCCCGGCGCAAGGGCGTCACGCTGGTCGAGTATCTGCGGACTTCACTGTCCTGGGGCGGCTTCCCCGGCTATGACGACCTGCCCGCAGGTGTTCCTTGGCCGGAGATCCTTGAAGAGCTACGCCGCGATCTTGTGATGTTCTGAGCAATGGCCTCCCATCAGCCCTCCCTTGATCACCCTCCTGACGGGCACGCGAGGAGCACGGGAGCGTCCACGCCTTCGTCGCCCCGGTGCTCGGTGGTCCGGGGCTGAGGCACGAAGCCCCGGACCGGCGATCGCCCCCGACCCCGTACGGTGGCCGGCCACAGCCTGGCGATCGTGAGGGTGGTAGGCCAGCGGACCGATCGGGAGATCGGCTCTCCGGTGTGCGATCATCGACGCCATGACGTCAACCAGAAAGGGCCATGCCGCGTAGGCGCCCCTCCGAGGTTCGCCCGCGACGGTTACGGTGCGGAACCCACAGACCCTCGATCCATCAGGTCCCCGGTCTTCCCTCCCGGCCCATGACTGCGGTGATCGCCCTGGAACACACCCTCCTGGAGCCAGGTGAGGTGGCCGCGGCACTGCGGGCCTGGACGCGGGACGTCATCCCCGGCACGACCGCCCGACTCCCACCCACATATTCGTGTCTTGGATGCGCATGGGAAGACGATCTGCGCGGAGACCTCGAACGGATACTCATCGCGCTGCCCCGCTGGGCCAGGCCATACCTCTACAGCCTGGTGCTCCCCATCGACAGGAGCTTCCTCGCCCGCACGTCACCGGATCCTCGTGCCTCGCCTGACTGGCCGTGGTGGCGGCAACGGCGCCGTCCGCACTTCGGGGACGGCATTGGCTGACCAGGCGGCGGTGCGGCCCACCTGCGGCGGGTTGGATGGGTGCGGCGGGTATGCGGTGCGGCGCGCGGCCCGGAGTCCCGCGCCGTCCGGGACCGGCCTCCAGGCCGCATGCCCGGACGGCTGGCGGGCGGCGGGCCGTGC
>NZ_BAAAVI010000080.1:0-6621 GCF_039534445.1 Streptosporangium fragile
GCCCCGCGCCCGTCAGCCCGGCGGCGAGCCCGAGCGCGCCGCGCGGGCTGACGCGCCCGGAGGGGATGGGGCGTTCCGGGCGCTCGACGGCGTCGATCTCCCGGTCGGACCAGTCGTTGAGCGCCATGCCCGCCCAGTAGAGGAGCACGGACGCGGCGGCGAGACCGGGTGTGGCCCGGCGCCCGGCGGCGGGCGCGCCCGCCATGGTGTCACCGGGCACGGAGAGCGCGGCGGGCGCGCGGACCAGTTCGAGGACGGCCCTCATCGTCGCGGCTCCGCCGTCAGGCCGGCGGCGAACGCGCGCAGCCGGGCGTACTGGGCGGAGAGGTCGTGCTCGTCGGTTCCCAGGGGGTCTTTGAAGAAGTAGCCGAGTTCGGGGAGGACCCCGCGCCGGCCCGCCTCGTGGGCGCGGGCGACGAGGCGGGCGAGGTCGAGGACCAGCGGCGCCGCCAGCGCCGAGTCGCAGCCCTGCCAGGTGAACTGCATGGTCATCCGGACCCCGAGGAACCCCTCGAACGTCACGTGGTCCCAGGCGGTCTTCCACTCGCCGAGGTCGGGCACGTAGTCGATGTGCGTCTGGCCGTCGACGTCCCCGCCGAGGATCCCGGTGACGGCGCGTTCCTTCGAGACCGTCTTGCTCGCCCTGGCCGCGGGGTCGGCGAGGGTCGCCCCGTCTCCGCCGCCGAGCAGGTTGATCCCCGACCACGAGTGCACCCGCAGGGCCCGGCCGCCGAACATGGGCGCCAGGGCGCTCTTGACCAGGGTCTCCCCGGTCTTGCCGTCGCGTCCCGCGTACGGCACGCCCTCGCGCCGGGCCAGCTCGTCCAGCGCGGGCGGGGTGGGCCCGGGGGAGGGGGTGAACTCCACGTAACCGCAGCCCGCGCGGAAGGCGGCGTACGCGTAGAGGGAGCTGCCGGGCAGGACGTCCCGGCCGGCGGCCAGCGCCGCCTCCAGGTCGGCCAGGCGGTCGAACGGGACCTCGGCGGGCGCCTCGGTCGACGACACGTTGACCACGACGACGCGGGCGAGGCCGTGCCGGTCGCGGAACCCGGTGATGTCCGCGGCCAGCCGCTCGGCGGCCGCCTGCTGGGTCTCCCCGCCCGGGACGTAGCCGGGCCTGATCTCGGCCTCGGCCGCGTCGATCTCCCGGGCGAGCAGGGCGGGCAGCGCGCGCGGGACCACCCCGGCCTCGCTCAGCTGCTCGGCCCGCTTGCGCAGCGGGGTCTCGACGATGTCGTGGCCGCCGAAGACCAGGTCACCGAGGTGCGGCAGGTCTCCGGGGAAGTCCGGGGCCTCGGTGACGCACCCCCGGGCCGGCAGCGTTCCCGAACCGACGGCGGCGGCCCCGACCACGGCCGTGGTCGCCACGGATCCCCGCGCACCGACGAGCCAGACACCGATTGAGCGCACGGAAGATCTCCCATCTTTGGGGGGTTGATGGCGTGTTACCGCGATATTTCGTGATGCTAGAGCCGTCTTTCGTCACTGACAAGCAAAAGTTTTGCTCCGTGCGGCAAAAGCGTCCGGTCCCGCGTTCCTCCGCCGCGAGCGCCGGATGCCGGTCGCCGGACGCGCCATCCCGCGACTCCGCGCGGGGCGGTCCCCGGCGGGGCGCCGGCGGGGGTTCCCGCAGGGGTGCCGGACGTCGCTCCGGGCGGACACTTTGTCCACTCCCGAGAGAAAGATCGAGTGATCATGGCAAAACTCCTTCCAATCTAAGTAAAAGGGGCGTAACTTCCTCGCCAGGCTCCCCGCACAGCACCGACGGGTTGGAGGTGAGTCCGAACGGCCGCACGCACGGGAGGACTCCTCCGCATGTGCCAGCGATCCCGCGGCGTAGGGGAGCGGGCAGCGGCTCGGCCGAGGCGACCGGGGGTCAAGTGGTTCCGTCCACCCACATGGAGCAGTGAACGATGAGTGCACACGAAGAAGAGATCGAGATCGCCGGCGCGCTGCGCCGTGGGCTGGGGCTGAACCGGCGCCAGTTCCTCGCGGCCACGACAGGGGTCACGGCGGTGGCGGCCCTGGCGGGTCTGGGCCCGCTCGCGTCGGCCGCGCGAGCGGCCACGACCGGCGACCCGAACGGCACGCTGGTGCCGCCCGGCAAGCGCGGCATCATCCTCTACACCGTCCGCGACGCGATCTCGCGGGATCCGCTCTCGACGAACCTCCCGTCCGGCTTCCGGCGCGTGTTCGAGGAGCTCGCGCGGATCGGCTACAAGCAGGTGGAGTTCGCCGGCTACCGCCAGCACGCGAACGCCGAGGGCGGCGCCGACCTGGAGAGCCTCGAGGGCGCCCGGCTGCTGCGGCAGTGGCTCGACGACAACGGCCTGGAGGCCGAGGGCAACCACGGCTTCATCCCCGGTTCCTGGCCGCTCACGCAGGCCGACCTCGACCGGTTCAAGCGGCACCTGGAGATCGCCAACATCCTCGGCCTCGGGCACATGGGCACCGGTGGCGACCCCACGAACAGCGCCTACAAGGCCGACTGGGACATCGCCGCGGAGAAGTGGAACCACCTCGGCGAGCTCGCCTCCGCCGCCGGGATCAAGCTGTACACCCACAACCACGACGTGGCGTACAGCTTCCTCCTCGACAGCGGCCCGCTCGACGCGCTCGGCCGGCCCACCCGCTCGTCGGGCATCCGGAGGCTGGAGTACTTCCTCACGGTCACCGACCCCGAGAAGGTCTATCTCGAGATGGACATCTTCTGGGCGCACGTGGCCCAGTTCAAGCACCGCACGTTCACCGCCCCCGACGGCTCCGCGCAGACCGACGTCTTCGACCCCCTGGCGGTCGTGCGGGCGCAGCCCATCCGGTTCCCGCTGTTCCACGCCAAGGACGGGAAGTACAACCCGGCCACCGGCAACGGCTACGACATGGTGCCGTTCGGCACCGGTGACATCGACTACACCGCGTTCTTCGGCGGCACCGGAGCCAAGGGCTACCACAACCCGATGTACGAGCAGGACAACGCGCCCGGCGGGACGGCCGACCCGGGCCGCTCGCTCCAGTACGCCGAACTGAGCTACGCCAACATCGCCGCGCTGCGCGGCTGAGAGCCCGACGCGTCCCCCCGACGCGTCCCCCTGACGAGTCCGGCGGACCGCCACGTGATCGACACCGTTGCCGCGGCACGCGTGGCGGCCCGCCCCTTCCCTGACACCCCCCCTGCGAAGAGAAGGCGCAGTAAGTGAAGCGTACTCGAATGGCGCTCGGCGGCATCCTGACCGCTCTGACGCTCCCCCTGGCGGCGCTCGGCGCCGCACCCGCCCACGCCCATCCGGGACACGACCCGGCGACGGAGTGGACGGACTACGAGAAGATCACCCTGACCAAGAACGTCGGCGAGCCGATCGACATGGCGATCCTCCCCGACAAGCGGGTCCTGCACACCGCGCGCAACGGCGACATCCGGCTGACCGACCCCGCCACCGGCATCACCAAGATCATCAACACCATCCCCGTCTACGCGAACTCGGAGGACGGCCTCCAGACGATCGCGCTCGACCCCGGCTTCGCCGAGAACAAGTGGGTCTACGTCTACTACGCGCCGAAGAAGATGACGGCGCCGTACCCGGAGACCACCCCGACCGGGTCGGCGCCCAACTCGCTGCCCGCGGGCGCGGACGAGTCGTACTGGGACCAGTGGAAGGGCTACAACCAGCTCTCCCGGTTCAAGTGGACCGGTGACGCGCTCGACCTGTCCACCGAGCAGGTCATCATCAAGGTCGAGGTGCAGCGCGGGCAGTGCTGCCACGTCGGCGGCGACCTGGACTGGGACGCCGACGGCAACCTCTACCTCGCCACCGGCGACAACACCCCGGCCGGCACCCCGGGGGCCAACGGCATGGCGCCCAACAACGACGCTCCCGGGATGAACCCCGGGCTCGACGCGCGCCGCGGCGCGGGCAGCACCGACGACCTGCGCGGCAAGATCCTGCGGATCAAGGTCAAGGCGGACGGCTCCTACACGGTCCCCGAGGGCAACCTGTTCCCGCAGGGAACCGCCAAGACCCGCCCGGAGATCTTCGTGATGGGCGTGCGGAACCCCTTCCGCATGGACGTCGACGGGGAGACCGGCACGGTGTCGTGGGCCGACTACGGGCCGGACGCCGGCGCGCCGGACCCCGCCCGCGGGCCGCTCGGCTACGTCGAGTGGAACGTCACCCCCGTCAACAAGCCGATGAACGGGGGCTGGCCGTACTGCACCGGCGACAACTTCAACTACAACGACTGGAACTTCGCCACCTCGACGCCGCGTGAGTGGTTCGACTGCGCGGGCGGGGCGGCGAACACCTCGCGGTGGAACACCGGCCTGGCGAAGGTGCCGCCCGCGGTGCCGGCCGACCTGTACTACGGCGACAACAACACGCACCAGCCCGCCGCGTGGGCCGGGCTCACCGACTTCGAGGCGCAGGGCGGCCAGGGCCCGATGGGCGGCCCCGTCTACCACTACGACGCGTCGAACCCGTCGACCACGAAGTTCCCGGAGTACTGGGACAAGAAGTTCTTCTTCGCCGAGTTCTCCCAGGACTACCTCGCGGCGTTCACCGTGACGGGGCAGGACGGGCCGGTGACCGCGCTGGAGCAGTTCCTGCCGAACCGCACGCTGTCCACGATGGCGATGCCGATCACCGACAGCCCGATGGACATCGAGTTCGGCCCCGACGGGTCGCTGTACGTGCTCGACTACGGCGACGGCTTCTTCCGCGCGAACCCCGACGCCGGCCTCTACCGCATCGACTACGCGCCGGGGAACAAGACCCCCCAGGCGAAGATCACCGCCGACCGCTCCTCGGGCAGCACCGCGCCCCTCACCGTCGCGTTCAGCGGGGCCTCCTCCCGGGACGCCGAGCCGGGCACGCTGAAGTACGAGTGGGACTTCGACGGCAACGGCACCTTCGACGCCACGGGCGTGACGGCCTCGCACACCTACTCGGAGCTCGGGCAGTACACCGCCCGGCTGCGCGTGACCGACGAGGCGGGCAAGGCCGGGCTCACGTCGACCGAGATCACCGTGGGCAACACCGCGCCCACGGTGACCATCCAGAACCCCGGGAACGGCGCCTTCTTCGACTGGGGCAACGCGGTGCCGTTCAAGATCGGGGTCTCGGACAAGGAGGACGGCGACACCCCCGTGTGCAGCCGGGTGCAGTGGACCTTCGGCCTCGGCCACGACGAGCACGCCCACCCGGAGACGACCGGGACGGGCTGCACCGGCGGATGGCCGACACCGGCCAGCGCCCCCGAGCACGGCGAGACCGAGAAGATTTTCGGCGTCGTCGTCGTCAGCTACCGGGACAACGGTGCCGGTGACATCCCCGGAGCGCTGGGCGAGGCCACGCTCATCCTCAACCCGAAGCTGATGCAGGCCGAGCACGCCGACGCGAGCGAGGGCGTCACGAGGACCGAGGACGAGACCGCGTCCGCCCTGGCGAAGATCACATCGTTCGACGCCGGGGACTGGATCGCCTACGACCCGGTGAACTTCACCGGCGTCACCGCCGTGAAGACCCGGGCCTCCGGCGCGGGCACGCTGTCCCTGCGGTGGAACTCGCCGACGGCCGAGCCGTTCGCCACCGTCACCGTGCCCGCGGGGACGGGCTGGCAGACGGTGAACACCGCGCTCGCGAACGCCCCGTCCGGCAGCGGCAAGCTCTACGTCACCTCGACCGGCGGCGTGGACGTCGACTCCTTCACCTTCGAGGGCGACGGGGTCGCCGACAAGACGCCGCCGACCGTCACGGCGACGCTCAACCCGGCGGCGCCGAACGGTGAGAACGGCTGGTACACCGGGAACGTCACGCTGACGGTGACCGCGACCGACAACGTCGCGGTGGCGAGCCGGCAGTACTCGCTCAACGCCGGGGCGACCTGGTCCAGCGCCAACAACCCGGTGACCCTGAGCGCCGAGGGCGCCCACGAGGTGCGCTACCGGGCGACCGACACCGGCGGCAACGTCTCGACGGTCGGCACCGTCACGGTGCGGATCGACAAGACCGACCCGGCACTGTCGGTGAGCGGTGTGGAGTCCAAGAAGTACGGGGACTCCGCGTCGATCACGCCGGTCTTCTCGGCGTCGGACGCGGCGTCGGGCGTGGCGGGCGTGACGGCGACGGTCGGCGGCGAGGAGGTCGCCTCCGGTGAGCCGATCGCCCTGTGGCGGCTCGGGCTCGGCGAGCACAAGCTGGTCGTCACCGGCAAGGACAAGGCGGGCCGCACCACGAAGCAGACCGTCGAGTTCGAGGTCACGACCTCCTTCGCCGACGTGCGCGCGCTCCTCGCGGACTTCGGGGCGGCGGGCTCGGTGACGGCCGACGGCGCGGACGTCCTGGGCGCCCAGCTCGAGGTGGCCGCGAACCAGGCGGACAAGGACAAGCCGGAGAACGCGATCAAGGCACTGGAGCGGTTCGCGGACTTCGCCGGCGAGCCGCGCAACGTGACCGACGCGGCGGTGCGTGACGCGCTCGTCCGGGACGCGGAGGCGCTGATCGCGCAGCTGCGCGACCAGGCCGAGGGGTGACGGCGGTGCGGGGGGAGGGCCGTCCGGCCCTCCCCCCGCACCCCGTTCGGTCACCCCGTTCGGTCACCCCGTTCGGTCACCCCGTTCGGTCACCG
>NZ_BAAAVI010000080.1:6719-35214 GCF_039534445.1 Streptosporangium fragile
CACCCCGTTCGGTCACCCCGTTCGGTCACCCCGTTCGGTCACCCCGTTCGGTCACGGCGGCGGACACCCGGTCCGCCGCCGTTCCTGTGCGTCAGGTCCCTCATCCCGGCCGGTCCCGCATCCCGGCCGGGCGCGGGACCGGCCGGGGTCAGGCGAAGACGTCCTGCTGGTAGCGGTCCTCGGCCTCCAGCCGCCGCAGCCACTCCTCGCCGTCGCCGCCGGTCCTGGCGGTGTAGATCTCGGCCAGGGCGCGTCGTACGGCCGGTGCCATGCGCAGCCCGTCACCGCACACGTAGACGTGCGCGCCCCGCTCCAGCAGCTCCCAGACCGCGTCGGCCTCGGCGGCGACCGCCTCCTGGACGAACCGGTACGGGTGGCCGGGGACCGCGGAGAACGCGGTGTGCACGCGGGCGACCCCGTCCCGCTCCCACGCCTCCACCTCCGGGCGGTAGAGCCAGTCGTGGCCGGGGTGGCGGCAGCCGACGAACACCTCGGCGGGGCCCGGGGCGCCGGACAGGGCGCGTTCCTCCAGGAAACCGCGGAGCGGGGCGAAGCCGGTGCCGGGTCCGACGAGGACGACCGGGGTCGCGGGGTCGGCGGGCAACCGGAACGGGGGAGTGGGCACCCGGACGTAGCCGTAGAAGACGTCGCCGGGCTCGAGGCCGGCCAGGTAGGCCGAGCACATGCCGCGGTACTCGCCGCCGCCGGACCAGGCCGGCCCCTCCACGAGGCCGACGGTGACGCGGACCCGGCCCGGATCGGCCAGGGGGGAGGAGGAGATCGAGTAGTAGCGCGGCCTGATCGGCCCGGTCATCTCCAGGAAGACCGGGAGCGGCAGCGTGATCGCCGGGAAACGCTCCAGCAGCGTCAGCACCGAGACGCGCCTGGCCAGGACGTCCCCGGCGTAGTCGAGCCCCGCGAGCTGGGCTCGCGTCCACGGGCACTCGGTGTGCGCGGCGAGCGTCTCCAGGTCGGCGCGGGTGGCCGCCTCCTGCAGCTCGACGAACTCCGTCAGCAGCACCCCCGCCGTCACCGGGGTGTCCACCGGCAGGTGCGTCGTCCCGCGGGCGCGCAACCGCACCACCTGGTCGCGGGGGACGCGCAGGCGGCGCAGCGCCCACTCCACCAGGTGCGGGTCGTTCTTGGCGAAGACGGCGAGGTGGTCGCCCGCGGTGTAGGTGGCGCCCTCGGGCAGCGCGGCCACGATGGAGCGCACACCCGGGCGGGGGGCCTCCAGCGCGAAGTCCCACAGCCCGGCCGGGTCGCCGGTCAGCTCCTCGGTGGAGAGCACGGTCAGCGGGACGGCCCTGGCCGACACCACGGCGGGCCGGACGTCGGTCTCGGTCAGCACGTCCATCTCGTAGCGGGGGCCCGCGTCGGCCGCGTCCGTGCCGTACTCGGCGGCCAGGGCCGCCCACAGGGCGTCGGTCCAGGCGGTGACGTCGCCGTCGAAGTCGGCGTCGGCCTCCCCCCGTTCGACGAGCGGCACGGCTCCGGCCTGGGTGAACTTGGCGAAAGCCCGCCGGGGGAAGGCCTGGTAGGTCGGCCACTGGGTGTTGCCGCAGCCCAGCAGCGCCAGCCGCACCCCGTCCATCGGCGGCAGCTCCGGCAGGGCGTCGAAGGCCTGGGCGTTGTCGGGGGCCTTGCCGTTGTAGGTGGAGGTGACCACCACCAGCAGCCCGTCGGCGGGTGGGGCGGCGGCCAGCTCGTCGAGGGTCGTCAGAGTGGTGGCGAAGCCGGACCGCCCGGCTCGCTCGGCCAGCCGCTCGGCGACGTCGGTGCAGGTGCCCAGGTTGGAGCCGTAGGCGACGGCCAGCTTCACCCCGGTCACGGTCACCTCGGCCTGCCCGGCCTGCCCGGCCTGCTCAGCTTGCCCGGCTTGCCCGGTCTGCTCCGGCCGCGCGGCGACCCGCTCGTGGGCCTTGCGCTCGTGGACGCGGAGGGTGAACCCGTCCGGCTTGAGGGTGAGCGTCTGCTTGATCTGCATCCGGTAGGCGTCCGGGTCGGAGAGCGCGAACTTCTGCAGGACGAGCGCGAGCGCGAGCCGCGCCTCGGTGAGGGCGAACTGGCGGCCGATGCAGGCCCGTTCGCCGTTGCCGAACGGCTTGTAGCCGCCCGGGTGGTGATCCTTCCTGTTCTCCGGGAGCCAGCGGTCGATGTCGAACTCCCCGGGCCGCTCCCACGCCTTGGGGTGGCGGTGCAGCGGCGGCAGCAGGACGGCGATGTTCTGGCCCTCCGCCACCGGGTGGCCGCCGAGCGCGGTGTCGGCGAGGGCCTTCACGGAGAAGGCGGGGATGGGTGACCAGATCCGCAGGGTCTCGTCGAGGATCCGCGGGATCACGTCCAGCTTCATGACCGTCTCGTAGGTGGGCACGGTGTCGCCCGGCAGCACCCGGTCGACTTCGGCGTAGGCCTGGGCCAGGACGTGCGGGTTGCGCAGCAGGTTGTACAGGGCGAAGGACAGCAGCCCGCTGGTGGTCTCGTGCCCGGCGATCAGGAAGGTCAGGACCTGGTCGCGGATGTTCTCGTCCGGCAGCCGCCGCCCCGTCCTGGGGTCGGCGGCCTCCATCATCAGGCCGAGCAGGTCACGGGCGCCGCCCGCCCCCGTCCGGCGGCGGTTCCGGATGACGTCGTCGACCAGCTCCTGCATGGTCCGGATGTCGGCCCGGTAGGACTCCTCCTGCTTCTTCTTCAGCCGGGTGACCAGGGGGAGCTGCCTGTTGCGCAGCATCGCCTCGGTCAGCGCCCGGCCCATCGCCTGCAGGAAGGGGTGCAGATCGGGCGAGTCGAAGGAGCCGAACCGGTAGTCGAACCCGGTGAGGGCGATCGTGTCGAGCGTGAGGCGGGTCATGTCGTCGGGCACGTTCAGGTCCCGGCCCTGCCGGCCCTGCCAGGAGGCCACGAGCCGCTGGGCGACTTCCAGCATCTGCGGGAAGTACGCCTTCATGGAGCGCTGGCTGAAGGCGGGCATCAGGATGCGGTGCGCCTGCCCCCAGACCGGGTCGTCGCCGTGGGCGGTGAACAGCCCGTCGCCGGCGAAGTCGCGCACGATCGAGAGCGGCGGCTCGATCGACTTGCGGAAGCGGGTCTCGTCGCAGACCTCGGCGACCAGGTCGGGGTCGTAGACGAACAGCACGGTACGGCCGAGCAGCTCCAGCCGGTAGATCCCCTCGGGATACCGGGCGGCCAGGTCGTTGAGGTGGGCGCTGGGGCTGTGGGCCGGTATCTGGAAGGTGTTGCCGACGAGGGGAAGGCCCGCGGGGGCGGGAATCTCGGTCACTGTCATGGTGCTCCTCAGGCTCCGGGGGCCGGAGATCTCCCGATACCTCCGGCCATACACCGTATGGCGACGCTACCATACGGTGTATGGCAGTGAGCGCGCGCAGGGGAGAGCCCCTGACCCATCACGAGATCTCCGCGACGGCGCTGCGCATGGTGGACGCGGGCGGCGTGGAGGCGCTGTCCATGCGCAAACTCGCCGCGGAGCTCGACGTCAACCCCATGTCGCTCTACCACCACGTGGAGAACAAGACGGCGCTGATCCGGCAGCTGTGCGCCCTCGCGGTCTCCCGTCTGGAGTTGCCGCCCGACGACGGCTCCCACTGGCAGGACCAGTTGCGTGCGCTCGCGCACGCCTACCGCTCCCTGGCGCGGCTGCACCCGGCGCTGTGGGCCTACGTCCAGGTCCACCCGGAGATGATCGGCAGGGAGGACGGCATGTGGGCCGTGCTCTGCCGGATCCTCGCCGCCGCGGGCGTGCCCGGGGAGGATCTGCTGCACACCGGCGAGGCGCTGTACTCCTTCGTCTCCGGCTTCGTCACGGCCGAGAGTCAGGGGGGCCTCGGCGGGCACGCCGGGGGCGACGTCGACCGCACCTTCGAGATCGCCGTGGATCTCATCGTGTCGGGCCTGGAGCGTCACGGCGGCTCCGGCGCCCGGCCGGAGGCGCCGTAGCGGGCGGGCTGTCCGCGGCCGCGGGCCCGATCCGGCGCCCGGCCCCGGGCGGGTCCGCCTCCGCCCGCCTCCACCCGCGGCCGGTCGGGGTCGCTCGGGGATGCGGGGATTCCGGGACGGCGGGACGCGCTCCCGGACGGTCCCGGCGCGCACATCGCTGGATTGCGGACACTATGTCACATACCAAAATCAAGGTGATGTCGAACACATAAAGGATCTTGTTCGCTATACGGGTGTTACTGGAGATTACGGATGTTTCCGTAGTTCTCCAGGAGGCTCCGCTTGCCTGTGGTACGAACAGCCCTCGCCGCCTTCGCCGTCGTCACAGTGGGTGCCGTCCCGGCCCACGCGACCGCCACCCCCTCCATCACCATCGAACAGGGACGAACCCAGCCGGTCTTCTCCTACGCCGACGCCATCCGCGAACACGTCTACGTCGAGTCGGGCGTCGACAGCGACTCCGACGGGAGACCGGACCGGGTCCGGGTCGACATCATCAGGCCCAAGGAATCGGGTCCCGGGCTCAAGGTGCCGGTGATCATGGACGAGAGTCCGTACTACGACAATTCCGGCCGCGGCAACGAGGCGGAGCGGAAGGTTTACGACTCCGCCGGCAACGCGGTCAAGTTTCCGCTGTTCTACGACAACTACTTCGTGCCGCGCGGCTACGCCGTCCTCAACGTCGACATGATCGGCACCACCCGGTCCGACGGCTGCCCCGACGTCGGTGGGCAGGCCGACGTGCTGGGCGGCAAGGCCGTCATCGACTGGCTGAACGGCCGCGCCACCGCCTACCGGGCCGACGGCACGCCCGCGGTCGCGGACTGGACCACCGGCAGGACCGCGATGATCGGCAAGTCCTACGACGGCACGCTGGCCAACGCCGTCGCGGCGACCGGCGTCGAAGGGCTGGAGACCATCGTCCCGATCTCGGCGATCAGCTCCTGGTACAAGTACCAGCGCTCCAACGGCGTGATCTACAACTACGACTACATGTCGTGGCTGGGGAACTACGTCGACACCGACCCCGAGCCCAAGTGCGCCGCCGTGCGGGCGCGCCTGGACGCCGAGGACGGCGACGCCACCGGTGACTACAACGCCTTCTGGGCCGAGCGCGACTACCTCGCCGGCTCGCTGGCCGACGCCGCCAAGGTGCGGGCCAGCGTCTTCGCCGTGCACACGGTCAACGACCTCAACGTCAAGCCCGACAACTTCTCCACCTGGTGGCGGGCCCTGGCCGACAGGAACGTGCCCCGCAAGATCTGGGTCGGGCAGTACCAGCACGTCGACCCCTTCGACTTCGAGGGACGCCGCGACCTCTGGGTCGACACGCTGCACCGCTGGTTCGACCGCTGGCTGCTCGGCGTGGACAACGGCATCATGCGGGAGCCCCGCGCGGACGTGCAGATCAGCGCCGACCGGTGGATCACCCAGCGCGACTGGCCGGCGCCGTTCACCATGAAGGTCCCCTTCCGCCCCGCGGCCGACGGCTCACTTGGCCTCGTCGCGGCCAGGAGGGGGGAGACCGCCACGTTCACCGACGTCCGCCAGTCCGAGGACGCGATGGTGGCCGACGTCGGTACGACCAAGCCGGGCAGGGTGGCCTTCACCACCGGCGAGCTACCGCTGGACCTGCGCCTGTCCGGCACGCCCGTCGTGGACCTGCGCATCGCGCTCGACCGGCCCACCTCGAACCTGACCGCGCTCCTCGTCGACTTCGGCGAGGACACCCGGGTCGACTGGCGGCGCGGGCAGGGCGTCACCACGGTCGCGGAGGAGAGCTGCCACGGCGAGAGCACGGCCGTCGACGACGCCTGCTACCGGAAGGTGGTCACCAACCTGGCCACCCGGCCGCTGGAGATCGTCGCCCGCGGCTGGATCGACGTGCAGAACCGCGAGTCGCTCAGCGCGCCCTCGCCGCTGCCCCCGGGGACGTACGGCAAGGTCAAATGGGAGACCCTGCCGCAGGAGTACGTCTTCAAGAAGGGCCACAGGCTGGCCCTCGTGATCGCCGGCACCGACTCGACCTACAGCGGCGAGGCGGCCACCGGCGCGAACGTCACCGTCGATCTGGCCAGGAGCAAGGTGCTGCTCCCCCTGGTGGTCGGCGCCCTCGGCAGCGGTGACGTGCCGAAGGACAAGGTCAGGTGGCGCGGTCCGCGGCAACTGGACCTGCCGGTCCCGGAGAACCGGTTCTTCTGACCCGCACGGGACCGCGGGAGCGCGAGCCCGGTCCGGGCTCGCGCTCTCCGGTTCGGCCCGGTGGTTCCGGTGGCCGTCAGCCTGCCGGCCGCCCACGCCGGCCGCCCCGCCCCCGGCCGGGGCGGCCCACCGGGGCCCCCGTTCCGCCCACGGCCGTCTCGATCCCGTCCAGGAGGACGGTGAGCCCGGCCTCGAAGGTCTTCCTCGCCTCCCGCTCCAGGTAGGGCGTGCTCTCGTCCTCGACGTGGGACGCCCCCTCGGTCTCCATCCAGGTCAACATCGGGAACCGCTCGGCGAAACCGGGCGCGACCTCCTGGAGCAGGGCCGAGCGGGCGAACCACCACTCCTCGTCGGGCACCCCGGTCGCCGTCGCGGCCTGGCGTGACTCCGCGACCGTCTGCGCCACCCCGCGTACGAAATGGAACAGCGTGCTGACGACCCGCCGCAGGACCTCGGCCGTCAGGCCGGTCCCGGAGAGGATCCGCACCACCGCCTCCAGGACGGCGTACTCGTTGGGGCCCAGCACGGGCCGTACCTGGGAGACCTGCAGCACCCACGGATGCCGCAGGTAGAACGCCCAGAGGTCCTCGGCCCAGGAGGTCACGGCCGCCTGCCACCCCGCCTCCGGCTCGTAGCGGGTGGGCAGCTCGGCCAGGGCGCGGTCGTACATCAGGTCGACCAGCTCGTTCTTGCCGGGGACGTAGGTGTAGAGGGCCATGGCCGTGCGCCCGAGCCGCTCGCCCACCGCGCGCATGGACAGCGCCGCCATCCCCTCCGCGTCGGCGACGGCGATCGCCGTGTCCACGATCATGTCCACGCTCAGCCCCGGCTTGGGCCCCGGGCCGGTCCGGACGCCCTCGGACGCCTCGGCGCGCCACAGCAGGGCCATCGAACGGCGCGCGTCGCCCTGTCCGGCGAAGACGACCAACGTGTGACTCCTTACGCCGCGAACCGACTGATCACATTATTCTGCCGCTCAAGCGCGGGCGGGTGCGGGAGAAGGCCCGGCGGGGGTGGCGACGGCGGCGGCCAGGGCCAGCGTTCCGGCCAGGGCGAAGGCGATGCCGAAGCCGGACGTGGCGATCAGCGCGCCGATCGCGCCGGGAGTGGCGGCGGCGACGAGGTTCTGGGCGGTGTTCTGCGCGCCCAGGGCGCGGCCGGCCCATGAGGTTCCGGCGAGCTCGGAGACGGCGGTGAAGGCCAGGCCGTTGCCGCTCATGGAGACCACCAGCGCGGCGATCACCAGCGGTACGCCGGCGGCGGTGGGCACGGCTGCCGCGAGCAGGAGCACGACGGCGCCGTTGACCAGGGCGAGCTGCCGCATCGGCCGCAGGCGGCTGCCGACCGCGTCGGACCACGCGCCGCAGGCCAGCCGCCCGGCGGCCCCGGCGAGCTGGGCGACCGCGATCAGGGCACCGGCGTGGGCGACGTCCCAGTCGCGCAGGGTCACCAGGTAGGTCAGGGCGAAGCCCGCGGTGGCGAACTGCGGGACGACCAGCAGCATGCTCGCGCCGTGCACCCGCCACAGCGCCGGGTTCCCGTACGGCGAGGCCGTACGGGCGCCCGGCCGGGCCGCGGGGCGCGGGGGGTCGGCCACCAGCGCGCCGACGGCCACCGCGGTGACCAGGCAGATCACGGCCATGGCCAGCAGGGCACCGCGTACGGTGGCGAACTGGGGGATCAGGGCTCCGGCGACGGCGACGCCGAGGGGCTGGGCGGTCTGCCGCCAGCCCATGGCCACCCCGCGTCTGTCCCGGGGGAACCAGCCGAGTACGACCCGGCCGCTGGCCGCGTTCGCCGATGCGCCGGACGCCCCGGCCAGGGCGATGAGCACGCCGAGCAGGACGGTGTCGCCGGTGAAGGCTGCGGCGCCGAGGAACCCGGCCGCCAGGACCAGTCCGGCGGTCATCGCCAGGCGCTCGCCGTACCGGTCGGCGACCCAGCCCCAGGCGATCAGCGTGGCCAGCATGCCCGCGCTGGGCGTGCCGACGAGGATCCCGGCCTGCGCCAGCGTGAGGGCCCGCTCGGCCTGGAAGGCGGGCAGGAGGAAGGGCAGCCCGTACATGAAGACACAGCCCGCGCCCTGCGCGGCCATGCCCAGGCTCAGCATGACCCAGCGGTTTGGGGTTCTCATGCTGCGAGACTGTAAACCATGTCTCGATAAATAAGACAATCTATATCAAATTATGAGATTAACGGCTGTGGCCGCGGTGGCGCCGTGGATGTGCCGGAGTGTGTCAGGCATGGCGCCGGGTCTCCCCGGGAGCGCGCAGGAAATCGAGAATGGGGGCCGCCTGCTCCTGCAGCAGGTGCCCGGCCTCGGGCAGGAGGGTGACCGTCGCGTGGGGCACCGCCTGTTCCAGCCGCCGGCGGGTCTCGTGGGAGTCGAGCATGCTGTCCCGTCCGCCGAGGACGGCCAGGACCGGCATGGTCAGCCGCCGCAGCGTGTCGTCGTCGAACACCGGCAGCTTCTCCCTCCGGGGCCTGAAGTGCTTCTGGATGAGCAGGACGTACTCGCCGAACGCCCGAGCCTGCGGTGTCGCCGCCGGTGCCGCGGGGCCCAGGGCCAGCTTCATCGTCGTCCTCAGGCCCCACCGCCCGAACGGCCGCAGCAGCACCGCCGCGATCACCACGCCCCACTTCTGCCGGCCGATGCCGCCGGGACAGAGCAGCGCCAGGCGATCCACCCGCTCGGGGCGCCGGGTCGCGTAGTCGACGGCCAGCCATCCGCCGAGCGAGACTCCCACGATCGACGTGCGCCGGGCGCCGAGGGCGTCCAGCACCTCGTCGAGCCAGGACGCGTAGGCGCCGGAGGCCGGCGAGGGGCGCGACGGGGCGCTCAGGCCCGGCTCGCCGACTATGTCGACGGCGTGGACGCGGAAGTGCCGGGACCACGCGGCGGCGTCCGCCCTCCACATCGCCGTGTTCGCCCCCGAACCGTGCAGGAGCAACAGCGGCGGCGCGTCCCGCGGTCCGCAGGCCACGACGAACGTCTCACCCTGGCCGGTGGGGACGCGGATGTGCTCGCTGGGCACCGGCCAGGACTCCAGGTACTCGCGATAGCGCCGCTCGACGGCGCTCGCGCCCTCCGGAGAGGTGAAGACGTCGTTCACGTCCGCTCCTCCAGGAGCACGTTGATGATTTTGAGCAGGTCGGCGGTGCCGTCCAGCCCGCCCAGCAGGATGATCTTCATGCTGGCTCTCTCCTCGTCGTAGACCGTCTCGACGTGCAGGCGCGCACCGCCGCGGGGATGCGCCGCGGCGGCCATGATCGTGTTGCTCAGGCGGGTCATCGCCTCGGGGCTGATCGCGTCGATCAGCACGATGCCGGACACCTCGGCGTGGCTCCGGCGCCGCGCGTCCTCGTGCGGGAGCGCCGCCACCGGGTGGCCGGTGAACGCCTCCAGGTCCTCACGCGCGATCCGGTACCGCTTGCCGATGCGCACCGCCTTCAGCCGCCCGTCGCGTACGTAGCCGCGCACCGTCTTCACGTGGAGGCCCAGGAGATCGGCCACCTGGTCGACCGAGTACAGGTGTTGGCTCACCATGGCCTTTCCGGAACATGTTGTTTTCTTCCCTTATGCTCCCAATAAAGGTACATGACAGGGAAGTATGGGGAAAGTTAGGGAGTGAAAGGGCGGATGGGATCGTGTCCGTACGCTCCCGGCTCCGGTGGGGCGGGCCGATCGGGGCCGTCGCGATCGCCGGCCCGTCCTGCCCGTGTCGCGGGGTGGCTCCGGGCCCGTCGCCCTGTTCCGCGTCGCGTCGCGACCGCCGGTTCGTCGTGTCCCGTCGCGCGCCGCGACGGCCGGTCGGTCCGCCCCGGGCGCGGAGCCGTGCCGTACGGGTGTCCCGGCGGGATCCGGCGGGGCGGGGGCTGGAGATTATTTTCCGTGGAATCCGCGGAATCCCGATCTTTTGTCGGCCGATCATTTATTGATCGATTCTCCGTGGCCGTTTTATATCTTGAAGAATTCACTTTGCCTGGAGTTGACACTACTGTGCGGCGGGCGTATTTTTTCGTGCAGCGCCGAATGTGGCGTCTTGTGGTTAATCGGCTCAAGGAGGAGCCATGTCCGTCAGGCGAGTCATGATTAAGGCGGCCGGTGTCCTGGGAGGTGCGGCCCTCGTCGGAACCCTGCTCGCCGCGCCGGCGAGCGCGGCGACGTTCAGCTGTTCCTTCTCGGTTCTGGGCATTCCGGTGCCACTCACCGTGTCGGTGAGCGCCGACAGCGTCGAGGCCGCCGAAACCCGGATCGGCCTGCTCTTCCCCGGCGCGTTCAACGTGAGCTGCCAGCTCGTCTGACCGGTCTTCCCGCCGGTCGCCGTGCCCTTTCGTGCCCTCCCCGCGCGCTGCGGGGCCGGTATGCCCAACGATGGTCTCCTTTAGTCATTAATCCCGTTTTACGGTGATATAAGGGGATATTCTTGGATTAATCGGCGGTTGTCGTCATCGACATCGCCGTCCATGCCGGTGCGATTCGCAGGGGCGACCGAGAACGGCCCGGCGGAGATGGCCGTCTCCGCCGGGTCGCATCGGTGCGAAGAACGCGTCATCCCGATCCGGAAAGGTGGCTTTCCGAATCCGGTGGGATCGACCGCCGCCTGGACTTTGTTTCCGCGCGGATCGTTCTCGGACGGAGGCGCGCGTTTCCGGTGCGAGTCCGGTCACCGAAACGCGATGCGAACCGGGGGCCGGGCGTTTCACGGCCGGGCGTTTCATGGCCCGGCGGTTTATGGCCGGGTGGTTCATGGCCGGGCGGGGCCGGAGCGCTGCCCCGGCCCGGCGAGAACCGCTTCCCGCCGGGGGCCTGCCGGAAACGGTCAGGTGTCCGCCTGCTCCGCGGTCTCCCGTTCCAGGATGCTCCGCCCGCGCGACAACCCCTGGAGGCCGTCGGGCGGGGACAACTCCGGTGCCGGGGAACCGGCCGGAATCCGCTCCGCCGGTGCCGGGGAACCGGCCGGAATCCGCTCCGCCGGTTCCGGCACGGCGGGTTTCGGCGCCGGGGAGGTGTGCGCGGCACGGTCGAAGAAGCGCAGCAGCTCGACCGGGAACGGCATGACGAGGGTGGAGCTCTTCTCGGCGGCGACCTCCACCACGGTCTGCAGGAGCCGCAACTGCAGGGCCCCGGGCGTCCGGTCCATGATGGCCGAGGCGTCGGCGAGCCTCCGGGCGGCCTGGAACTCGCCGTCCGCGGTGATGACGCGGGCGCGGCGTTCGCGTTCGGCCTCGGCCTGGCGCGACATGGAGCGCTTCATCGCCTCGGGGAGCTGGACGTCCTTGATCTCCACGCGGTCGATGTGGATGCCCCAGCCGAGCGCCGGGCTGTCGAGCGTGAGTGCCAGCCCTCTGTTCAGCTCCTCGCGATTGGTCAGCAGGTCGTCCAGCTCGCTCTTGCCGATGATCGAGCGCAGGGAGGTCTGAGCCACCTGCTCGACCGCGAACAGGTAGTTCTGCACCTCGATCGCGGCTCTCATCGGGTCCTGCACCCTGAAGTAGACCACGGCGTCGACCTTCACCGAGACGTTGTCACGGGTGATGCCCTCCTGGGTGGGCACCGGCATGGTGACGATCTGGACGTTGACCTTCTTCAGGCGGTCGACGAGGGGGATGAGCAGGGTGAGCCCCGGCCGGCGCACGCATGGCAGGGCCCTGCCGAAGCGGAAGACGACGCCGCGTTCCACCTGGTTGACGATCCTCACCCCGCTGAGCGCGATCAGTATCGCGACGACCGCGAGCACCTCGAACACGATGATGGTGAACATGTCGATCCCTCCATATCGAGACTAGGACCGAACGCCACACAGCGAATGTATGGAAAACGTCAAAACCATCCAGAACGGGCAGGCGGCCGGGCCTTCCCGGTGTGCGGACGCCGTCGCCCCGGGATGCGTACGGTCACCGGGCGCGGCCGAACCGCCGGACACGCCCGGTGGCCGGGTGTCCGTCCCGGATCAGGGCACCCCGCACAGCCGGAGCACCGCCGTGGTCACGGCGGCCGCGACGACCACGACCGGGAACGGGGCGCGCCGGAGCGCGAGCACCCCGCCGACCAGTACCCCGGCCGGCCTGGCCCAGCCGGCGAAGCCGTGCCCCTCGGCGAGCGCGGAGGTGACCACCAGTGCGACCAGCAGCACGACCGCGGCGACGGACAGCAGCCGCCGCAGGCGGTCCGGCATGCGCAGCCGGTACCGGAACACCGGTCCGACCAGCCGGAACGCATAGGTTCCGGCGGCGAGCAGGGCGATGGCGAGCAGGGGCATCAGGGCGACTCCGGGATCGAATCGGTCTTCGCCGCGGTGGCGGGGGGCCGGGCCGCGAGCACGAGCCCGGCCAGTGAGAGCAGCACCGGCAGGCCGGCGGGCAGGAACGGCGTGGTCGCGACCGCGACGACCGCGCCGAGCAGGGCCGCGTTGCGGGTGCCGGGATCGGTGAGCGAGGGCAGGACCAGGGCCAGCAGCACGGCGGGGAAGGCCGCGTCGAGCCCGAGGGCGCCGGTGTCGCCGATGACCTCTCCGGCCAGCGCGCCGAGCACGACGGCCACGTTCCAGGCCGCGAACAGGGCGAGACCGCAGGTCCAGAACACGTCATGACGCCGCCGCCGGTCGCGTTGGCGTAGCGCGAAGGCCACGGACTCGTCCGTCATCACGTGCGCGCCCAGCAGGCGGGTCCACCACCGGTCGCCGAGCACGTCGGCGACGGCGAAACCGAAGGGCAGGAGGCGGGCGTTGAGCACCAGCCCGGCCACGACGCCCGCGGCCGGGCCGCCGCCGGCGAGCACCACGCCCACCGCGGCGAACTGGGCGCCGCCGGCGAAGACCAGCAGGGACATGGCGACCGGCACCCACAGGGGCAGGCCGCCGGACACGGCGATCGCGCCGAAGGAGGCGCCGACGAGCATGTCGGCGAGGCAGACCAGGGCGATGTCGCGGAGCGTGCCGCGATCAAGTGTTCGCCAGAACGAACGCATGTCCATTACAGTGGACGAAACAGCCATCGTTCGTCAAACCGAACAACTTGTCGTCTGGAGCGAACACGTGGGAAACGGTTCACCGGGGGAGGGCGAGAAGCCGGCCCTCGACCTGATCGCGCTGATCGCGGCGTCGATCCGCCGGGAGCGCGACCGTGCGGGCCTGTCCTTGACCGAACTGGCCAGGCGGGCGGGCATCGCCAAGTCCACGCTGTCCCAGCTGGAATCGGGCTCCGGCAATCCGAGCGTGGAGACCCTGTGGGCGCTCGGCGTCGCGCTCGGCGTGCCGTTCAGCCGGCTGGTCGAACCGCCGCGGCCGAACGTGCGGGTGATCCGCGCGGGCGAGGGGCCGGTCACCCACTCCGAACAGGCGAGCTACGCGGCCACGCTGCTGGCCTCCTGCCCGCCCAGCGCCCGGCGGGACATCTACCGGATAGGGGCGCAGCCCGGCGAGCCCCGGATCTCCGAATCCCACATGCCCGGCACGGCGGAACACGTGGTGCTCGGTGCGGGCCGGGCGCTGGTCGGTCCGGTCGAGGAGCCGGTCGAGCTGGGCCCGGGTGACTACGTCACCTATCCCGGTGACGCGCCGCACATCTTCAAGGCCCTCGAACCGGACACCGCCGCGGTGATCGTCATGGAGCACATCTGAGCCACCGGGCGCATCCGCGGCGGAGGTCCGGATCCACGGTCGCGGGCCCGGCGGGCCGGGGAGCATCCCGCGGGACGGGGTTCTGGCCAAGTCTTTGCCGGTTGATCGCCGTACGGCGTTCCGGCGGCGGAGATGTAGCAGCCATGATGGGCCCGCCGTTCGAGGGCGGGCCTCGGGACCGGGGCGGATCCGTTCCGACGCCGGACGGCGGATCCCGGCCCTGGTTCCGAACTTCCGACATGGTGCGAGGAGCCGGACGATGAGCAGCGAGAGGGTCACGGGCTGGGTCGGCTGGATCTGGTTCGCCGGGATGATGATGATCCTCAACGGGATCTTCAACAGCATCAACGGCCTGACGGCCATCTTCAACGACCGGTTCTTCCTCGAGGCCAGAGGCCGCGTCCTCGTCTTCGACCTGACCGGGTGGGGCTGGGTTCACCTGACCGTCGGCATCCTGCTCATCGTCGTCGGCGCCGCGCTGGCGACCGGCCGGCTGTGGGCTCGCATCGTCGGCATCGCCCTGGTCATGATCAACGCTGTGGCGCAGATGGCGTCCGTGTGGGCCTATCCCTGGTGGTCGCTGCTGGCCCTCGTGGTCGACGGTCTCGTCCTCTACGCCCTGATCGTCCACGGGCGCGAGGCGGAGGCCCTGCGCCTCTGACACGGCTTCCGCGGGGCGCGCCCGGGACCGCGGAGACGGGACGTCGGCCGCGGGACGGGCCGTGGCGGGAGCGGGGGGGGCGGAAGGTCCCCGCTCGCGGGGACCTTCCGCCCTGCCCCGGCCGTCCTGCCCCACCCAGCATGGAGACGGAGGTGGGAACCATGAGGGACACCCGTAGCGTCGTCGTCGGCTACGACGGCTCGGACTTCTCCATGCAGGCCCTGGAGTGGGCGATGGACGAGGCCGAGCTCAGGAAGCTGCCGCTGACGGTGGCGCACGCCTGGCGCTGGCCGTACGGCGAGGCCGGCGACGAGGCCAAGATGCACCTGCGCAAGGCCGCCGAGCACGTGCTCTACCACGGCGCCGACTGCGCCCGCTCGACCAGTTCGATCACCGACGTGACCACCGACCTGTACGAGGGCGCCGCCGCCGAGCGGCTGGTGGAGCTATCGGACCGCGCGGAGCTGATCGTGGTCGGTTCGCGCGGCATGGGCACCCTGGCCCGGACCGTCCTGGGGTCGGTCGCCGAGTACGCGGCGGCGCACGCGCACTGCCCGGTGGTCGTCGTGCGCGGGCCGGGCCCGATCCCCGTCTCCCCGCACCCGGGAGCGCTGGTGGTGGGCCTGACCCGCGACACGCACGACGAGGTGATCGAGTTCGCCTTCCGCGAGGCGGCCCTGCGCCTGCTGCCCCTGGTGGCCGTGCACGCGGGGCCCCCGCAGCCGGGGGTGTGGGGTGCGCCGATGCCGCCGGTGCTCGACGCCCGGGACGCCGAGGAGGACATGCTGCGGCACCTGCAGCCGTGGCGGGAGCGGTATCCCGAGGTGCCGGTGCGCGCCACGTTCGTCGCCGAGGCCGCGAAGAGCCTGCTGCTGGACCTGTCCCGGCAGGCCAGCCTGGTGGTGGTCGGCGGCGCACGCGGGCGCGGGCGGCTCGGCTCGACCACCAGGTCGATCCTCCAGCACGGGGCGTGCCCCGTGGCGGTCGTCCCCGCCCTGCGGGACGGCCCGCAGCGGTCCGGACCCGCGGACGGTCCCTTGACCTCGGACGCCTCCGAGGGCTGACCATTCTTCGGGAGCCGACCAGCCTCCAAGAGCCGGACAGCGGCCTGCGAGGGCCGGCCGTCCCGGAGAGCCGGCGGTCACCCCGGAGCGACCGCCTCCGGGAAGGACGACCGCCGAGCCGATCGGAGGAACGGGGAGAACGACGACGGGGAGAACGACGGGAGTCGGGGACGGACGTCAGGTCGCGACAGCTCAGCAGCTCAGCGCCTCTCCCCGGTCGGAGTGTTGTCGCGGTCCCACTCCAGCTTGTCGATCACGTCGACGACGCCGTTGACCTGCCGGGTCATCCACACGGCGAGTTCCACGTCCCGGCGCAGGACCATCCGCCCGCTCAGCGTCACCACCCCGTTCTCGACGGCGACGGCGACACGCGAGGTGTTCATCCACAGCGAACGCGTCAGGACGTTCACGCGGATCTCGCGCTCGATGTCCCGGTCGGGGCGGGCGAACACCTTCAGCACGTCGTGGCGGCTGACGATGCCCATCAGGCGGCCGTGACCGTCCACCACCGGCAGCCGCTTGACGCCGTGCTCCTGCATCAGACGGCCGGCGGTCACCACCGAGGCGTCCACCGGAATGGTGATCGCGGGGGTGGTCATCAGGTCCCGGGCCACCTCGCCCCATGCCTTCTCCGCACCCCGCCGGTCCGGCGGCCGGTGGCCCCCGCCCTGGAACCGCTCCCGGAACTCCTCCTTGTGCAGCAGGTCGTCCTCGGAGACGACGCCGATCACGCGGCCGTCGCCGTCCAGCACCGGCACGGAGCTCGCGCCGTGGGCGACGAGCGCCTCGGCGATCTTCTTGAAGCAGGTGTCCTCGCTGACCGAGATCACCCGCTCGGTCATGATGTCCTTGACGGTGACATCCATCTCTGCCTCCCAACCCGCCCACGACCGACAGGGGCCGACCCGTCCCCGCCGGCCACCCGGAGGAGGACGGCGGTCAGGCCGACGACCCCGGTGATCCGCCGGCCGGCCCGCGCGGCGCGTCCGCCCGGCCACCGCGGCCGGCGGGATCGGCGCCGCTCGCGCGGACGGGAGACGGCACCCGGCCGGCACCCGCCGGCGGCGGTGCGTCTCCTACCGGCAGCCTTGTCCACCACCCGGGGAACCTTCCAGGGTCCAAGTACTCTTTCCCGCCGGGACTCTCAGCCCCAGGGGCCGCCGCGAGAGGTGACGTCCGGGTGGGCCGTGAAGAGGCCGGCGGCTCCCGCCATCGCGCCCGGGCGGATCCCCTCGGCGATGGTTCCTCACTGCGGGCTCCCCCGCGCGGGACCGGACCCGTCACAGGTCAGGAGCCAGGGGTTCACGTCTTCTCCCGTCGAGTCGCAGTTCCGCCGGATCGGCGACGACGAGATCGGCGCCGGCCGCCCGCAGGTCCTCCGGCCGGCCGTGCCGGTCGATCCCGATGACGAGCCCGAACCGGCCGCGCCGTCCCGCCAGCACCCCGGCGAGGGAGTCCTCCACGACGGCCGCCTCGCCCGGCGCCGCCCCGAGCTCCCGGGCCGCCTGCAGGAACAGCGCGGGATCAGGTTTGCCCGCCAGCCCCAGCCGGGCCGCGGCCACACCGTCGACCCGGACGTCGAACAGTTCGGCGACCCCCGCCGCGCGCAGCACCTCGGCGCAGTTGCGGCTCGCCGAGACGGCTGCCGTGCGCACCCCGCGCCGCCGCACCTCGCGGACGAACGCCACGGTCGACGGGAAAGCCGCCACGCCGTGCTCGCGGATCACCGCCAGGAAGGCGGCGTCCTTCCCGGCGGCGAGGTCCGCCGCCGTGTCCGGGTCCGGCACGATGTTCCGCGAGCCGAGGAAGCCCGTCACCCCGTCGGCCCGGGATCTGCCGTCGACGTGGCGCAGGTAGTCTTCACGCGTGTCGAACGGCCGGAACGGCTCGCCGGTTCGCGCGGCCCGCTCGCGGAGGAAGGCATCGAACACCCGTTTCCACGCGGCGGCGTGCACGCGGGCGGTGTCGGTGATGACCCCGTCGGTGTCGAAGATCACCGCCGTGATCCCGTCGAGGTTCACGACCGCCGTGAGCGTCATGGGGCACCCCCTCTCGACGTGCACGGTAACCCCTGTTCGCCGTCGTGGCCGGGACTGTCCGGCCCCGGGCCGCCTCGCGCTCCCGGAGAAGGGGGAAGGCCGTCCCGCCTCGGGACGATCCCCCCGGGAAGGCCGCCCGCCCCGCGGCGGATCCTCAGGCCCCGCCCCACACGGGTGGCAGGGGCGCCGTGTCGTCCTTCCTCCAGGTGAGCTCGTCGACCACGTCGACGACCCCGTCGAGGTTGCGTGTCACGTGCGCGGCGGCCACGGCCTGGCTGCGCAACTCCAGTTCGCCGGTGAGCGTCACGACACCGTCGTGGACGGTGATCCGCACATCCGCCGGGTCGGCCCAGAGGGTGCGCACGACGACGTCGCTGCGGATCCGGCGTTCGATCTCCTTGTCGTCGCGGACGAACAGGCGGATCAGGTCGCGGCGGCTGACGATGCCGACCAGGGTGCCGTCGTCCGCCACGACGGGCAGCCGCTTGACGCCGTGCCGGTCCATCAGGCGGGCGGCCAGCACGGCGGGGGAGCCGGGAGCGATGACGATCGCGGGAGTCGTCATCAGTTCCTCGGCGGTCTCCCCGGCGGCCTTGCGCCGGGCGTCGCCGTCTTCGGCCAGACGATGGCGGAGCCTGGCGCGCAGCGGGGGCCGGTACCCCTCGCCGTAGTAACGCTCCTTGAACTCCTCCTTGTGCAGCAGATCGGCCTCGGATACGACGCCGAGCACGTGGTTGCCGGTGTCCAGCACCGGTACGCCGCTGACGCCCCGGGCGACGAGCAGGTCGGCGATCACGTGGAACGGCGCGTCCCGCCGCACCGCGGCGACGTCGGTGGTCATGATGTCGTTGACCGTCAGTTTCATGGCGAACCTCCGGAACGTCCTCTCAGTTGGGACGCTACGGCGGAGTAAGCGGGCGGAGCAGGGGCGAAAGTCCTGTTCGCCCGCGACCGGAGACACCGCGATACCGCCCGGCCGGGGCCCGGTCCGGGTGACGCGGGAAGGGGGCCCGGTCCAGGCGCGGCTCACTTCCGCACGGTGTAGGTGGTCTGGACGAACCCGCCGCCGAACACGTCGGTCGACCGGTGCGTGAGCTCGACGTCGCGGCCCAGCGTGCCGAAGAGGGGGAGTCCCGCACCCAGCAGGATCGGAACGGTGGTGATGGTGATCTCGTCCAGGAGGCCCGCGCGCAGGAACGACTGCACGACCTGCCCGCCGTCGGCGTAGACGCTCTTGGACCCGCGTCCGGTGAGGTCCCGCACGAGCCGGTCCATGTCCCGGTGGACGGTGACGCGGTCGTCGGCGTCGGCGTCCATGCGGGTGCTGAGCACGGCCACGTGCTTGCCGTCGTACGGCCACTGCTCGGCGCCGAAGGTGAGCACCTTCTCGTAGGTGGCGCGTCCTGTCACGATGGTGTCGATGCCGTCCATGAACGCCTGGTAGCCCATGTCGCCGGCCTGCGCACCCCTGTCGGTGAGCCAGTCGATGTCACCGTCGGGACGGGCGATGAATCCGTCCAGGCTGGTGGCGATGAAGACGGCCGCGGTGAAGGACCGCTCGTATGTCATGTGATCTCTCCTGTCGTCGTCAGGGCCGGTAGGCCTGGAGCAGCTGGTCGATGTCGGCGCGCAGCACGTCGGTGAGCGCTCCCTCCGGTGCCATCGCCCAGAGAATGAGCGTCCCGTTGTAGGTGATCTGCACCGAACGGGCGAGGCGTGCCGGATCCGCCTCCGCGGCCAGTTCGCCGGCTGCCACCGCCTCGGAGATCAGGCCCGCGAAGCCCTCGTGCAACCGCCGGGCCTGCCCCGCCGTGTACTGGCGGAACTCCGCGTCGGTCAGGTCCAGCTGCAGGAACCCGAGATGGTTCGCCAGCTCCTCCGGGGACCGCACTCCCTCCGCCAGCTCGGTCAGCGTGCCGTGCAAAGCCGCCAACGGCGAGTCGTGCTTCTGCCGCGCCCGCTTGAACAGCTCCTCCGCGTCCGCCTCGTTCCGCCGGGCCACCGCCAGCAACAGCCCCCTCTTGGAGCCGAAGCGCTGCACCAGCGTCGCCGGGGACAGCCCCGCCTCGCTCGCCGCCGCCGCCAGTGTCAGACCGCTCACGCCGTACCGGCCGATCGCCCGCACCGTGGCCTTGAGGATCGCCTCGTCGCTGGTGGTCCGTGGCCGAGCCATGCCGCCCCCTGTTCAGCCCGCTTGTGAACCGCTGTTCGGGAACGCTACCGGACAGCGCCACATTTGTAAATTAACGTTCATTTACTAACGGGAGAGGGACGGCCTTCAAGGAGACCGAGTGCAGAGATCGGCGCCGGAGGCGATCGCGGAAGGCGCTGCGGGCTGATCTCTGCTCGGGTCGGCGCGACGGGGTCCAAAGTAGCTCCTGGATCCAGCAGGTCAGGCCGCTGGACCTGGCGGCTCCGGCCGGCCCGGGCCTTTGGAGGATGAGGTCCGAGACCTCGGCCTTGACTGCGGTAGCGTCCGGGTGCACACCACCTTCACACGCGGGGCGGCCGCTGTGAGGGCGGCCAGTCACGGGCGGCGCAGTATCGGGACAGGCTGGGCCCGACGGGCCGCTTCGGCCTCCAGACGCGGTTTCAGCAGCTTGCCGTGGCCGAAGAAAGAGCGGTTGCGCCGGCGGCGGCCGGCGGGCAGGCTCCAGTCGGTCAGCGCGCGTTCGACGGTGACGGTGAGATGGTCGTCGTGGCCGGTGGCGGTGCCGAGCAGGACGACGTTCTCCTGCCACTCCATCTGCGGGCCGTGCTGGTGGAAGGTGAGACAGACCGGTCCGTCGGCGGCCTTCACCCCGGCGGGCAGGCGCAGCTCGTATCCGGTGGGGGTGGCGGTGTACGCCCGGGCGGGCACGACCACGGGCAGGCCGCCGGACATCAGGGACACGATCGGCGTGCCCAGGCTGCGGGCCCGGCGGGCGTGCGGGCGCCAGTCGGCGGGCGGGATGGTGCGGCCGGGCAGGCGCGGACCGGACGGTGGCCGGTCGGAGGCGGGGGCGGTCGCCGGGCATGACCAGGTGCGCGGCTGACGGGTCAGGTCGCCGTCGGGCCACCAGATCAGTCGTTCGGGGGTCACCTCGATGTAGATGCGGGCGAAATACCAGGTGAAGCGCCTGAACATGAAGGAGGGCAGGCGGGACAGGGCGGAGGGTGCCTTGGCCAGGGACTCGCGGACGTATCGGTCGGTGTTGGCCTGCAGGTCGGCGTCGCGCACCGTGGCCCGGCCCTGGACGAGTACCACCGGGCCGTCGGTGTAGAGCAGAGCGACGCGGGGGTCGCGGCGGGCGCGTTCGGCCTTGTCCGGGTAGGCCAGGCCGGTGGTGACATCGAGGGTGCCGCGTGACCCGACATAGGGGGTGACGGGCCAGGTGATGGGCCGCTCGTCACGTGTCAGCGAGGTGTAGGCGCACACCAGTGCGCGCTCGAACACCGCCGCCGGTTCGGGCGGGAACGTGATCATGTCTCTCTCTCCTGATTTCGGTGGGCGGGGACGGCGGAGCGCCCGGCTCGCCGTCACACAGACCGTCGGCCACGACCGGCGACATGGTCCCGGACCTGTTGCTGCGTGGGGGGACGGTTCGGCTGCCGCTCCTGGTGGCTTCGCTCGCCGGCGGGTATCTGTCCCACCCGGACCTTGGTCTTCGGGCACAACTCGCAGCGCAGCGTCATAATGCGCGGAATCGTCTCGATCGTCACCCACCGATGGCGCAGGTGGATCAAGCCCACGTCACTTCTCCCTACGGCTGTACTCGCTGCTGGTCGTGACGACCGTAGAGACGCGAACTTGATGCATGCTTGGATTGTTCTGGCAGCGATAATGCAGGACTGCCCAAGAACCGTCCTCAAGAGCCCCGGTCACCCTTCCCGCCATCGGCAAAATGCCAACGGCCGAAAGCGGAGCCCGTCACGGCTGTGCTTCGTGACCCTCCTGCAGGAGACGGAGTGGCAGGCGCGGCCCTCATCGCCTCCCTCACGCCTCACCACCAGTCCAACGGCCTGCGCCTGACCGTCAGCGACGACGGCGACGAGAAGTCGCCGAAGCGCTCGACGCCCCCTGCGCGGCAGACAGGAGGAACTCGGCGCCTTGTACGACTGGGTGAGGCACCGGCAGTTCCTGGTGGCAACGGTGTAGATTGTGGTGATCAACCGACTGCCAGGAGCCTCTTCACGTCACCGGCCGAACACCGACACCGACATCGCGATCATGCCGTGACCAAGTCATCTGTCCGGGAGCCTGAAAACGGGTTCAGTGTGGGGATGCTGATCGCGGCTCGCCCACACTCCCCGTTCCGGCCGGTGTGTCAGCTGATGCTGTAGAAGGCGGGATAGCCGGCGCAGCTATTGGTGCTTAAGCGCCTGATCGATGACGTCTTGTCGTTGAACCTCCACTGCTCGTCGCCGAGTCGTTTCACCTCCTCTCCGCTACGCAGGCAGAAACGCCGGTCAGCGTAATCCCAGTCGTCGTAGAGGACCCAGGCAACGTCGTCGGAGTTCCGTACGGAGCTCGCCCAGTGGTTCCATTCCCACAAGTACCACTGGGTTGCGTAATAGCTCTTGACCTCACCCTTGAAGTCGTCGTCTTCGTAGAAGCGCAGCCCCGTCACCTGCGCTTGGGCCGGGAACGCAGCCCCCGAAAAGCCCAGAGAAGCGGTGATGACGACGCCGGCTACCACGGTCCTGAAGCTCTTTTTCACGAGATTCCTTTCAGTCTGCCCCGGAGCGGCGAGCCCGCGGAGCTCATCGATTCCAGCCGGTGTTTCACCCGTAGTTATAGAAGGCCGGGTACCCGACACAGCTATTGAGAGTCAGGCGCCTGATCGACGACGTCTTCTTATTGAACCTCCACTGTTCGTGTTCCAGCCAGGTCACGCTCTCCCCGCTACGCAGGCAAAATCGCCGGTCGCGGTAGTCCGAGTCGTCGTAGAGGACCCAGGCAACGTCGTCGGTGTTCTTCACGGACGCCGCCATGTCGTTCCAGGTGTAGCCGTTGATGGCGTCGTAATTCTTCAGGCGTGGCACAGAGTCGGACCAGACCCTGGTACTACCCTCGAATTCGTTGGATGCGTAGAGCTGTAGTCCCTTCTCCTCGGCTTGGGCCGGGGACGCGGCCCCCGAAAAGCCCACCGAGAGGGCGAGGGCGGTACCGGTTATCGCAATCCTGAAATTCTTTTTCACGTAATATCCTTCCGGGTTTGCGTGGGTTTGCGCATTCCAAGGTTTGTCAAGCCGGGAATAACCCGGTCATGGATGATCCGCTGATAGCCCCTGCATGGCGCCTTCTTCTCCGGCCCGTACGGGCGGGCCTCGCCCGTCGATCGCCACTGACGACCGTTCGTACCTGGCCCTCCACGACCTCACCGAATACACGATCCGTGGAATCGCCGCCGCCGGAAGGGGTGCTGGAAAGCGTGGGATGGAACCCGAATTCAGCGAGGTGGTCAACTCACTGGAGTGATCCAGTAGGTTGTGCTCACCGGCGAGTGGAAAAAGCATGATCCGTACCCGATGACCACGTGACTGAACTCGCCCGGAAGGGACCCGGAGGAAATCTTGATGCCGTTGGCGTAGCATTTGAAGCTGCCATCCGCGTCCGCGGTTCTTCCCGCATACCTGAGAGTGTACTTTCCCCAGCCGCTGAGCACCTTCTTCCATTCCCCGCCCTTGAGGGTTCCGGTGACGGAAGCAAATTGCGATTCCTCTTTGGGTGGCTCCTCCACAGGTGAATCGGCTGAGGCCGGCGCCGTGAATACAGCGGCCATTAGTGCGACGGAGAAGATTCCACCTGCGATCAGACGAACAGCCCGAGACGGTCTCGCCCAGATTTTACGGCGTGTCATTTTATTCTCCTTGCTTGGTTGTCTTTTCGGCAGGCGGGGCCACAGAGAAATCTCGCGGACCGCTCGCCGTCACCGCGAGTCTCCTGAGTGGCGCAGCGCCGCCAAGGCTGGTAGCCCGGACCCCACCTGCACCGTGCTCGTTCCTTGAGGGGCGCCGTGTCGAAGTTGCTCACGGTCACTGTCGGTTCGGCCATGGTCCCGGTCGGCGTGAGCCGGCAAAGGTTCCTGCCGCAGCGGCGGCGGTCATCCGGCGATACGCCAGGGCATTGGAGCGCAGTGCCGGATGCAGCCTTTTCATGAATTCCTCCGAGAGGTGCTGTTGGAAGGAAGCATGCCGAGGAGACTGGAGTACGTCTTGGGGCCCACTTGAGGCACCGCTTACAGCAGGGATCGCATACGACAGCCGGGGCCATCACCCACCCCTGCACTCGGCACCCGCAGTTTCGTCCATGCGGTGACCGCAGGATCCAAGGCGTCACTCAAGGAAGACTCAAGCCCGAGTTCCGCAGTTCGCGGGTGTGAACCGCCCCGGGTTTGATGGAGACTGTGATGGGCGCCTGTCTCCTGACTGCAATCTCCACTCGTCGGCGAGGATGCGCCGGCACCCGACCGCGGCCGGCGCGTCGAGAGGGCTGACGGCCCGGTGCCGGGTACCGGTCGGCGTCCGTTCAGTCCAGTTGCAGGCGGTCGGCCAGCGCGGCGGCGGTGAAGGCGTCCACCAGATCCTCTCGGCTCTCGGTGAAGTGGGCCCAGCTGTCGCAGTGGACGGGCACCACCCGGCGCGCGCCGAGGATCTTCGCGGCCTCGGCGGCCTGGGCGCTGTCGAGGACCAGCGGCGCACCGTCGAAGAGGACGGGGAAGCGGGGAGCCCCGGCGAAGAGGATGGCGGTGTCCACCGGGCCGAAGCGCTCGGCGATCTCCTTGACCAGGGTGAGCGAGGCGTTGTCGCCGCTGACGTAGACCGTGGGCAGACCTTCCCCGGTCAGGACGAATCCGACGACCTGGCCGGTGATCGGTTCGACCTCCTCGCGCGCGCCGGGCCCGTGGATGGCGGGCACGCCCGTCACGGTGATCGTGCCGCCGCCGGGACGGTCCAGCTCGATCGACTCCCAGTCGGCCAGCCCCTTGGCCCCGTCTCCCAGTCGTCGCCCGCCACCGGGGGTGGTGAGGGTGAGCGGGACGTCGGCGAGCAGGGCCCGGCCGGAGTGGTCGAGGTTGTCGTCATGTTCGTCGTGGGAGAGCAGGACCACGTCGATGCGGCCGAGGTCCGCGGGAGAGGCGGCCGCGGGCGCGGTCTTGGTCAGGGTCAGGCCGCCGGGCGTCGGGTAGTCGCCGGGTGCGTCGAAGGTGGGGTCGGTGAGGAACCTCAGCCCGCCGTACTCGAAGAGGGCGGTCGGGCCGCCGAAGACGCGGACGGGGATCTGCTCGTCGGTCGTGCCGGCAGAAGCCATGAAAGAAACACCTCACGGATGAGAAGCGGGTTATCCGTGAGTGACGGTAGTCGTTCCTCACGGATGAGCGCAAGTCGTACCATGAGAGTCATGAAGGAGACCGTGACCGCCGAGCCCGTCCTGCCGCCCGCGCCGGGGGCGGAGCAGTACCCCGCCCTCGACTTCGCCAACAGCGCCATAGCCCTGCCCGGCGGCCAGTTCGTCGACCTCCTGGGCACCCCGGCGGCCACCAACCAGTGGCTCATCGAACACGGCCTCGCTCCCGCCGGCACCGACGCCGGGCTGCAGGAGATGTGCGCGGCACAGCTGCGCACCCTGCGCGAGCAGATCCGCGCGCTGCTCGCCTCCAAGGTCGACGGGCACCCCGCCCCCACAAGCGCACTCAACGCCGTCAACGACGCACTGACCCGCGCCCCCGCGTCCTCCCTGCTGCGCTGGGACCCCACCCGCGGCCTGTACCGCGCCGCCTCCCACCCCACCGCCCAGATCGTCGACCACGCCCTGGCGGCCCTCGCCGCCGGGGCCGCCGACCTGCTCACCGGTCCCGACGCCGAACGCCTCACCGCCTGCGGCTCCGCTCCCTGCAACCGCTACCTGCTGCGGCACGGCCGCCGCCACTGGTGCTCGGTCCGCTGCGGCGACCGCGCCCGCGCCGCCCGCGCCTACGCCCGGCGCACCCGAACAACCCCATGACGCCGTATCGGCTGCTCGCGCCGGCCGGGGCCGGCGGCGCCCAAGCCGCCGTGCGGGCGGTCACCAACGACATCGGCGATGCGGGCGACCTGCGGGTGCTCGGCGCTCACACGACAGGACGGTCGCGGTGCCGGGCGTGCCTGTGCCGTGTTCTTCCGCGTGCGGGCCCGCCACCCATGCCGGACGCCGGCGCTTGGAAGCCGCCGGTGACCGGCTGTGCGGTGAGCGGAGGTCTCGGCCGGTTCTGCGGGGCGACCGGAACACGTCGGAAAAGGGCCGCAGAGTCTCCGCACCATGGCATGTCCAGGCACGGATCAGGGTTCTGATCGGAGCCGGGGTCAGGCCTTCTGCCCGCGGCGGTCCGGGGCCGGGTGCGAGTCAGGGCCGCTGTGCGGGCCGGAGAACGGCCTCCATGTCTTCGAGGGCGGCCAGGGTCTCGGCGAGCCTGTCGCGCTCGGCTTCGGAGAGGGTGAGCGCGCGGGCTCGGGCGAGGACGTCGCCGGCGGCGGAGTCCCCGGCGCGGAGTGCGAGTTCGGCACGGTAGGCCAGCGCTTCGAGCAGTTCGGCCGCCGTCGCGGTGTCCTTGTCCCGCTCCAGGGCCGCGTCCAGGATCTGGGCCGCCCGTACGTGCTTGCCGTGGGAGTCGCCCATCACGACCGCCCTGTGCAGGGTCGCGGTGAGCTTGCCGGAGGCCGCTTCCTTCTCCTCCGGCGCGGGTTTGGCGGCCATGATCCTGATCCAGTTCCCGCCGGGGTCGATGACGGTGAATCCGGAATGGTCCTCGGCGTTCTTGCGCTTGCGGGGCCGGGTCATCCGGGGGATCCCGGAGACCGGGAGCTTGCCGTGGGCCTCGCGCATGCCCGCGGCGAACGCCTCGAAGAGCTGCCCGGTGTCGGGCACGATGACCACGCAGGTCCCGTAGGAGTCCTCGGGATTGAAATCCGGGATGCCGAAGAAGCCCAGCCGGAGGTCTTCGCGTTCGAGGGACACGTACGGGTTCGGGCGGACCTGGTAGTAGGTCCGGGTGAAGCCCAGCATGGTGTAGAACTCGACGATCTCGTCGATGGACCGGCAGGGAAGCAGCGGCACGGTGATCTCGTCGGCCATGGGTTTCTCCGTTCCGATGAAGGTGGGTTGCCGGGGCGCCGCCCGGTTCCGGGGCGGGGCCGCTATCCGACCTACTGCGCGGGTGCGGGGTCCTCGCCGGCCATGGTGAACGCGCCCTCTTCCAGGCGGCGGATCAACCGCTGGGTCCATTGAGCGCCGGTGTCGGCGGTGGTCAGCCACAGGGACAGGACCTCGCCTACCGGCCCCCAGGTGCCCAGATCGGTGTCCGCCGGCAGGTGCGAGGTGATGCTGGTGCGCCACTCGTGCATCGCACGGGCTCGCTCACGCAGCATCTGCAGGGCTCGCTCCCGGGGAAGGTCCTCGATCAGGCCGACGGCGGCGCCCAGCACGTCCAGGCTCGGCTCGCGGTCGGTGAGGGCCCGGCTCAGGAGGGTGAAGTACTCCTGTTCGCCTTTGCCGGTCAGCTCGTACTCGATCCGCGGCGGGCCCCCGGCTTCCGAGGGGACCGTCTCGTGCGTCACCAGCAGGCCCTGGCCGGCCATGCTCTTGAGCGCGTGGTACACCGAGCCCGACGTGGCGGTGGACCACTCGTGTGCGCCCCACGACTCCAGATCCGCGCGGATCTGGTAGCCGTGTGCGCGTCCGCGCCTGCGCAGCGCTCCCAGGACCAGTAGCCGTACTGACTTCATCGAACCCCCCGGACTTCGGCTAGCCAAATTTGGCTAGCTTTCTCCGGGGAGGGTACCACGATCTCCGCACTAGCCAAATTTGTCTAGGCGCTGCACCGCCTTCAGCGCGCGTCCTCGGCGACCTGCCGAACCCTGGCCGGCTCGTACGCCACCCGCAGCTGTTCCCGGGCGGGGCAGACGCTGGTGATCGTCACTCACGACGCCCGCGTCACCGCCATCGCCGACCGGCTGATCTCGATGCGCGACGGCGCCCTCGTCGAGGAGACCAGGCTGACCCGCGGCGCCGGCGGGCGGCTCGGCGAGCTGGCCGGGCTGGAGGGCTGAGGTGACGGGCCGCATCTTGCTCATCTGCCGGCTCGCCGCGCGAGACCTGCGCCGGCGTCCGGCCGAGGCCGTTCTCCTGCTGCTCGCGATGACCTCCGCCACGGCCACCCTGACGCTCGGGCCCACCCTGCAGGGGCGACCAGCCAGTCCTGTCAGAGGCCGCCCTGGCGACCCAGACCCACCGCTACGCCGGGAAGGCCCCGGGAGACGATCCCCGCACCGCCCTGAGCCAGGTGCTGTCGCTGGTCGTGATCATGCTGGTCGCCCAGGCGGCCGTCAACACGGTCTGCATCATCTGGGCGACCGCGCTCGATTCCAGACGCTCCCGGGCGCTGACCCGCGCGCTCGGCGCGAATCCGGCCCAGGTCAGCGCGGGGCCCTCGGTGGCACAGGTGCTGCCCGCGCTTGCCGGCGCCGTCCTGGGGCTCGCCGGGGGAATCGGACTGGCCGAGATCCTGGACGACGACCCGGTGAGCATCCCGCCGCTCCGGCAGCTACTCGCCGTGATCCTGGCGTGTGTGGTCGCGGTCACGGCACTCACCGCCATATCGGCCCGCGTCAACGCCCGCCGCCCCGCGGGCGAGATCCTGCGAACCGAGCCCACCTGACGGTCAGGAGGATCCCGCTGCGACCTCAAGGTCGGTCGAGCAGTGGCCGTGAATCGGACGAAGCCCGTTCTGGCCCGGGGGAGCCCGGTAGTGGCGGCGCAGGAAACAGCGGACCGGCTGGACACGGTTGCCACCGGGGCCCCAAGTAGGAGCCAAGAACGCGACAAGTGCCCATCGGCAGGGTGAGACGCGGTCGACACGGAATCAGTTCGAGGAGGCAGTGTGAGAACACGTAGGATCGCCGGCGGGCGTCAGCCGTCGCGACTCTGGTGAGTGG
>NZ_BAAAVI010000081.1:0-34148 GCF_039534445.1 Streptosporangium fragile
CGATCTCGCCCAGCAGGAACGACCAGTGGTCGGGGAAGACCTTGCGCAGGTTGCGTTTGAGGAAGTTGCCGGCACCTATACGTTCGTCGATGAAGTTGCTCACGCCCGCGATGGGCTTCGGAACCTGCCGGGAATCACCCGCGACGGTCATGCTCGCCTCCTCAGAAGTTTGCTGCAGGCCTTCAACCGGGCACCGGTCAAGGGACGCGCCAGGAACGCAGGGCCAGCCACCAGCCGACCCCGAGGCCGGCGACGACGGCCAGCGCGTCGATGACCTTCTCGAGACCGAGGTCGTAGTCGTAGCTGTCTCCCGGAATCAGCACGGCCATGATCACAGCCGCGAAGAACCCGGCGCCGACCGCGGAGACCAGGCCGATTCCCAGCGCCCACGCCAGCCGCGCGGAACGCGGGCGCGGCACCGGCACGTGCCGTCTCGCGGCGAGCCGTCCCACGACGCGCTCGGGCGGATCGTCGAACCGCCCCACGACGTCTTCGAACGCGGTCCCCGTCCTGTCCTCACCGAGATAGACCCACTGCCTGTCCTGGAGGAACAGCGCCGCGTGCCTGGTCCCGAGATCGGTGAGCCGCAGGTAGGGGGCACCGTCGGGAAACCGCCGCACCCGGTAACGCACGCCGGGCAGCCTCTCGTCCAGCGCGTCCAGAACCGCCGTCAACTGTTTCTGCGTGTGTCCGTCGGGCATGCGCCCTCCCCCCCACACTCCTATCTTCGGAGTGAAGTTCGTACCGATTGCATGCCACTTTTAAGCTTTGCCGTAATTTGCAGGTTCAGCAGACCGGAGATTCCGCGGGCCCGCGACCGGATCGATCAGAGAATGTCCGAAAAGCTGGCGTTCGCGTAACTGCTCAGCCGCCTGCCGACACGCGTTGCCGAGCGTGGGAGGCCCCCATCGCGTCCGGCACCGGAGAGCTCGGGTAATCAGCTGTCGCCCACGGGGTGCGCGGCAGCGGTAGAAGGTCGGCTCCCCGGGGAGCGGGTGACGGCGGATCAGCAGCCGGCGGTGTCCGCCGGGCCGGTCGGCGTCGATGCGGGCCCAGGCCCACAGGTAAAAGCGCGGGCCCTTGGCTGCGGCCCCGGCGCTGTAGCGGTGCCGGGGCCGGTCGGCCACCAGGGCGGCGACCTCGACCGCCAGCGGGCACGGGGGCGCCGTCATGGACGAAGGACGAAGACGAGATCACACGCGGCCCGTGGCGCCGTTCGTGCCGCGCGTGACCGGCCGTACGGCGCCGACCAGCCACCCGGCGAATCCGGGAGACGGCACATAGACGCCGAGCTCAGTCCTTGACGACCTCCACCCAGTAACGGCCGTCGCTGTCACGGTGGGCACCGTGGATGTCGGTGGCCAGGTCGGGGAAGGCCCGGTCGAAATCCTCCAGGGCCTGCAGGTATGCCATCAGCGGGCCGTCGGCCGGGCCGGTCGCCTCGCCGGGCATCAGCATGGGGATCCCGGGCGGGGTGACCACCACCGTGGCCGCGGCGACCCGGCCCGGCAGGTCGGCCAGCGGGACACGCTCGGTGCGGGCTCGGATCATGGCCTGGTAGCAGTCGGCGGGAGTCGACACCGGCTCGGGCAGGGTGGTGAAGACCTGGTCGAGAAGCTTCCCGACCCCGGAGTCACGCAGTTTCTCGTGGACCAGGGTGCAGAACTTCTGTAGCGAGATCGCGGGCGGCCCGAAGCCGGGCAGCACCTCCGCCAGGGTCAGATCCCCGTCGTAGGCGTTCTTGAAGTCGGTGAGCGCGTCGATCAACGTGCCCCACTTGCCCTTGGTGATCCCCATGGAGAACAGCACCAGCAACGTGTGGTCGCCGGTCTTCTCCACCACGATGCCGCGCCGCTGCAGATAGGCGGCCACGATGCGGGCCGGGATACCCCAGTCGAGCGTACCCGTGGCGGCCTCGGCACCCGGGCAGGTGATCGTCACCTTGACCGGGTCGAGCAGGCAGTAGCCCTCGGACATCCCGTCGAACCCGTGCCACGCGGCCCCCGCCTCCAGAGTCCAGCACCGGGGCTCGGTGCACAGCAGCGCCGGGTCGGCATCGGCGAACGAGACGGTCCGGCCGGTGCGCGGGTCGGTGACCGTAGGGGGCTGCCAGACGCCGAAGAACCAGCCGGGCCGCAGGTCGTCCTCGTGGATGCGGGCGGCCAGCCGCACCATCGCCTGCCGGAACCGGACCGCCTCGATGATCGCCTCCCCGGTGAGGAACGGCCCCGACGGGCCGTCCATCATCGCCGCCGCGACGTCCAGCGAGGCGATCATCGGGTAGAGCGGCGACGTGGAGGCGTGCATGAGGTAGGTCTCGTTGAACGCGTCGTAGTCGACCGGTGCCCGCTCCGCGGGGCGGACGTGCAGCATCGCCGCCTGCGACAGCGCGGCCAGCAGCTTGTGCGTCGACTGGGTGGTGAACACGGTGGGGCGGCCCGGGCCCGGCAGCGTGCGCTCGTCGATCGCCATGCCGTACCGGCCGCCGTAGAGCGGGTTGAACCGGGCGTAGGCGAACCACGCCTCGTCGAAGTGCAGTCGCGGCACGCTGGCGCCCAGCAGCTCGCCGACCCGCACCGCGTCGTAGCACACCCCGTCGTACGTGGAATTCGTGATCACCGCGTACGTCGGCCCTCCGGCGGCAAGGGGGTGAGCGGCCACCCGCTCACGGACCGCGTCCGCCTCCAGCACGGCGGGTGGGATCGGGCCCGCCAGCCCGAGCCCGTTGCGCTCGGGTACGAGGTAGACCGGGCGGGCGCCGCTGATGGCCAGCGCGTGCTGGATCGACTTGTGGCAGTTACGGTCCACCAGGACGGTGTCGTCGCGGGCGATCGTGTGGTGACCGACGATGCGGTTGGCGGTGGAGTTGCCGTTGACCACGAAGAACGTGCGATCGGCGCCGAAGACGCGGGCGGCGTTGCGCTCGGCCTCTCCGATCGGGCCGGTGTGGTCGAGTGGCGACCCCAGCTCGGTGACGGAGATGGACAGATCGGTGCGCAGCAACCGCTCACCGTAGAAGTCGAAGAACGCCCTCCCCACCGGCGACTTGAGGAACGCCACGCCTCCGGCGTGCGCCGGCGTGTGCCAGGAGTAGCGATGGTGATCTTGAAGGCGCCGCAGCGCGCCGAAGAACGGCGGAAGGATCTTCTCGGCGTACTGGTCGGCCGCGTAGGCGATGCGCCCGGCGATGAACTGGGGGGTGTCCTCCAGTGGGAAGACGTAACCCTGGATGACCTCGTACACCCACAGCGGAAGCTCCTGCTCCTGTGTCATCAGGAAGACGGGCAGGCCGCGGAACCGCCTGGCCACCGCGCCCAGGAGCTCCTCGGCCCCCGGCGCGTCCCACGCCGCCAGCACCGCCGTCAGCGACGCGTCCGACGCGACCACCGCCAGGGCGTCCTCGGCCCGGTGGGTCCAGCGCACCTGGAGCCCGAGCTCGTCCATCGCCGCGCACACGCGGCGGATCTGCTCGGCGAGTGCCGAATCGGCGTCGGGACGTTCGGTGACGGCGGCCAGAACCGTTCGCTCCATGCGGCGCTCCATGATCGGAAGAAAGGGCGGGAAGGTCCTGCCGACCCCACGCAATAGTAACGCTGGGAAACATGATCGCAACTTTCCGTAATGACTGTGGCAGCCCGCGGTAAGGTGCTCGGCGAGCGCCCGGTCGGCGGGCCGGGCATCGGCGCTCACCGAGCGCCGCGCCGCAGGCCTTCCGCCGACCGGCTCCGAAGTAAGCCGGAAAGAGGCACGCCACAGGTCGGATGCTCTTTCGGCGCCTGACGTGCCGGTCCGGGCGCTCGGCGACGGGCCGCTCCACGGGCAGCGGTGGCGCCCCGCAGGTCAACGTCGCATCCGCGCAGTTCGTCCGTCGCAGAAGCTCCCGCGACTGCCGCGTTCCGCGAGGGGGGGGTCGGCGAGCCGGGCTCCGGGCCGGGACAAGCCATGAAGATCGATCTCAGCGCCGGCGGCTGCACCACCGGTCCCGGCCCGGATCAGCAGACCAAGCGGACTTCAGCTCAACTGTCGGCGGTTCTCAGGACCGCCGTAGACTCGGAGAGTCGGGGGATCCGGGGAGCCGGACCGGGGGGATCGCCATCCGGGAGGACGCCGTGCGGCAGACAAGACTGGCCGGCGAATCGGCGGAGTACCTCGCCGCCCGCGAGGAACTGCGCCTGGCCGAGATCGACCTCATGCGCCACCGCGAGAAAGTCGCGGCCCGGCGACGGGCGCTCCCGCAGGGGCCGCCCGTCGACGACTACGTCTTCATCGAGGGCCCCGCCGATCTCGACGCGGGCGACGCTCCGGTCCACGAGGTCTCCCTCAGCGGGCTCTTCACCGCGCCGGACCGCCCGCTGATCGTCTACCACTTCATGTACGGCAAGCTGCAGACCGACCCATGCCCCATGTGCACCCTGTGGATCGACGGCTTCAACGGCGTCGCCCACCACATCGCCCGGAACGCCGACTTCGCCGTCGCCGCTGCCGCCGACCTGCCCGCCCTGCGGCAGCACGCCCGCAACCGCGGCTGGCACCGGCTACGGCTGCTGAGCTGCGGCGACAGCACCTTCAAGTATGACCTCGGCAGCGAGGACAAGGACGGCGAACAGGATTCCACCATCTCCGTCTTCATCCGTGACGGTGACGGCGTGGTCCGCCATTTCTACTCCGCCCACCCCCGCATGGCCGACGACATCGACCAGCGTGGCATCGACCTCCTCACTCCCGTCTGGCATCTCCTCGACCTCACCTCTCACGGTCGGGGTGACTGGTTCCCGAGTCTCGACTACTGACCTTCGGCCGCCGGCCCCGGCGTGATCGCGCCGGCCGGCAGACAGCCGTCAGCGCGGACACCGGGGTTGGGGCTGGTGGTGCAATTTCAGGTCCTGTTCCAGAAGTTGAGCGGGCGGCTGCCGTACCGGTTGCTCAGGCGGACGCGCAGTCCCGCGCTGCCGCCGCCCAGATCGAGGGTCTGCCGGACGGCCGCACCGCCGAAGGCGCGGGAGGAACGGGGAGAGATCCGCTCGTACGGCTGATGACCGCCGAGCGGAACCCCGCCGCCCACGTCGTGGCCGTTATGCCCGCGCCAGCGTGAAGCCGATGTTCGCGCCCAGCCCGACGCCGTAGGCGAGCTGGATCAGCAGTTCCACGGCAGGCTCCAGGTAACGGGAGTTGACCAGCGGGCCGACGTCCACGGCGTCGAAGCCCAGCTGCCTGCCCAGCTCCAGCACGGTCTTCTTGGCGGCCTCGTCGTCCGCGGCCACCGGCAGGAAGAGCGTGCCGCCGCCGAGTTCGGGAGTGTCCAGGGTGGCGGCGAACACGGTGTTGAAGGCCTTGACGACCCGGGCGCCGGGCAGTGCGGCGGCGACCTGCTCCCCTGCCGAGGTGGTGTGCCCAAGGGTCAGCGACATGAAGTCGGCCGCCAGCGGGTTGGTGACGTCGATCACGATCTTGCCGTCCAGGGCCGTCTTGACCTTGCCGTCGAGCTGGGCGACGGCGGGGAACGGCACGGCCAGCACGGTGACGTCGGCCTCGGCGACCTGTGCCACGACCTGGTCCGGGGCGGTGGAGGAGTCGGTCACGGTGACCGCGTGCCCCGCCTCGCCGAAGCGGCGGGCCAGCGCGGAGCCGACGTTGCCCTTGCCGATGATGCTGATCTTCATGAGTGAGCCTTTCGGGATGAGATGTGTGCCGACGGCATGACACGGCCAATGCGTCGAATTCGACGCATTAGCCGCAACGGGGTCGATCGTACGGATGCGTCGAATTCGACGCAACTCCGGTAGGCTCATCACATGAGCGAACCGCGCTGGCTGAACGAGACGCAGATGCGCGCCTGGACCGGCTTCCTGGAAACCTCCGGCCTGATCCAGCGTCACGTCGAACGGCAACTTCGGGAGGACGCCGGGCTCACCATGATCCAGTACGAGATCCTGCACTGGGCCAACGAGTGCGCCCCCCAGCGCCGGTGCATCACCGAGCTCGCCGAGCTGATGATCACCTCGCGCAGCGGTCTGAGTTACCAGGTGGCCCAGCTGGAGAAGGCCGGCCTGCTACGCCGCGAAACCGACACCGACGACGAACGCAGGGCCATGGTCGTCATCACCGAAGACGGCCGACGACTCCTTGAGCGAACCGCCCCCGGCCATGTGGAGGCGATCCGTGACGGCCTGATCGACCTTCTCACCGACGAGCAGATGGCCCAGCTCGCCGACATCATGGACACCGTGCGCACCCACCTGCGCCCCCGCATCCCGTTGACCGCCTCCCGCAAAAGGGCCACCCGCCCGACACGCTGACGCGCGGCTCTTCCCGCAGATCCCGCCTGCCATGAACCGCCGTGCCCGGCGAGAACTCCTACAGCTACGGCACCGGGCGATACTCAGGACCCGGCGGCCGCGGCCGGCCCGGCGAGCGGCTGGGGCGCCTGGGCCGGCCTGACGCGCTGCGCACAAAGAACGCCCTGGCCCTGGGGCGGGATGACCTGGAGTGGCTATGCCAGCGAGGAGTGGCAGCGTTTGCTGACGGGTTCGGGCAGCAGTTGGCGATCAGCAGACGCGGGAACGTTCGCGAGAAGTGACAGCGCACACCGCTGCGCTCGGCCAGGAGCCCCGGGCAGATCACCTGCTCACGGGCCGCGCTCTCGGCCAGGTCGCCGAACTGGCGGCGGATGGTCGGCAGCCGCTCGTGCCGGGCGACCTCCTCGCGGCCGTCGTAGACGATCAGCTCCGAGGCGTGCAGCATCACCCGCACCCGGCGGCCGATCAAGCGGGCGGGCACCGAGTGGCGGTGGTGCGCACGGTGATCTGTCTGTAGCGGTCCACCCGCGGCGACAGCAGCGGGCCGGTCTGGAACGGCTCGGCGGGCAGCGGTTCGAGCAGCGGTGCCTCGACGGCGAAGTGCTCGCTGATCGGCGCGGGCCCGGTCGGCCTGGCCGCCGCCGCCCACCTGGCAGCACGCGGCCTGGACTTCCTCGTGCCGGAGGCCGGCGAGCAGGTCGCCGCCTCGGTGGCCCAGTGGGGGCACGTACGCGTCTTCAGCCCGTGGAAGTACAACATCGACGCCGCCGCCCGCCGCCTGCTGGAAGCCTCCGGCTGGAGCGCCCCCGACCCCGAGTGGCTGCCCACCGGCGCCGAGCTCATCGAGGACTACCTGGCCCCGCTGGCCGCCCTGTTCGGCGAGAAGGTACGGCCGGGCTCGAAGGTGACCGCGATCAGCCGCCTCGGCTACGACCGGGTCCGCACCAACGGCCGTGACGAGGCGCCCTTCCTGATCCGCCTGGACGGCGGCACCGAGCTGCAGGCCCGCGCGATCATCGACGCCTCCGGCACCTACACCAGCCCCAACGTGCTCGGGGCCGGCGGCCTGCCCGCCCACGGCGAGCGGGAGGTGTTCGTCGACCACGCGCTGCCCGACGTACTCGGCGCCGACCGCGAGCGCTACGAGGGCAAGCGGGTCCTGGTCGTCGGCGCGGGACATTCGGCCGCCACCACGCTGCTGGCACTGGCTCAGCTGGAGGGCACGCCGATCACCTGGGCGATCCGCGGCGGCAACCCCAGCCGTACCTACGGCGGCGGCGAGGCCGATGCGCTGCCGGCCCGTGGCGCGCTGGGTACCCGGCTGCGCGCCCACGTCGCCTCCGGCCGCATCACGCTGCTGACCGGCTTCTTCACCCACCGCCTCCGGCAGGTTGACGGCAGCGTCGAGGTGATCAGCCGGGATCCGTCCGGTCAGGAGCAGAGCGTCGTCGCCGACCGGATCGTGGCCGCGACCGGCTACCGGCCCGACCACTCCATCGCCGCCGAGCTGCGCCTGGACACCGACCCGATCCTGGGCTCCACCCGGGCCCTGGCACCGCTGATCGACCCCAACGCCCACTCCTGCGGCACCGTCCCGGCGCACGGCGAGGCCGAGCTGGCCCACCCCGAGGTGGGCTACTACGCGGTCGGGGTCAAGAGCTACGGACGCGCCCCCACCTTCCTGATGGCCACCGGTTATGAGCAGGTGCGCTCGGTGGTCGCCGCGCTGGCCGGGGACTGGGAGGCCGCCCGCGACGTGCGGCTGGAGCTGCCCGAGACCGGCGTGTGCTCCCCGGCCCTGGCCGAGACCCAGGAGCAGCGCGTGGGCCTGGCCACCGGAATCAGCGGCGGCCTGCCGGCCGCCCCCCTGCCGCCGGCAGGCGTCTCCGCCGGCAGGCGTCTCCGCCGGCGAGGGCGGCTGCTGCGGCTGACCCCCTCGCGCTCCATGCCGAACTCCGCCGGAAAGGAACCGCAGCAGATGTCCCCCTGGCGTATCGGATGAGTCAGGTCACCGACGCCGCCGTCCCGGTCCGGAACGGCGGCCGGTCCCATCTCTCCCACGGCCGGCGCATCGTCGTGGTGCGGCTGTTTACCGAGATGAGGACAGCTGACCGATCAGCGTCTCGACGCGGGCGCGGATCTCATCGCGGATGACCCGTACGGCCTCGATGCCCTGACCGGCCGGGTCGTCGAGCTTCCAGTCCTCGTACCGCCTGCCCGGAAAGAACGGGCAGGCGTCTCCGCAGCCCATGGTGATGACCACATCCGAGGTCCGCACGGCCTCGGGGGTGAGCACCTTGGGCTTCTCGGCGGTGATGTCGACGCCGACCTCGGCCATCGCCTGCACGGCGACCGGGTTGATCTGCTCGGCCGGGGCGGATCCGGCCGAGCGGACCTCGACGCGGTCGCCGGCCAGGTGGGTCAGCCAGCCGGCGGCCATCTGGGAACGGCCGGCGTTGTGCACGCAGACGAACAGGACGCTGGGCGTATCAGACATCGATCGGCTCCTTGCGTTGGAACAGGCGGCGGCCGGCCAGGCTGACGTAGACCAGGGCGACCAGGACGGGCACCTCGATGAGCGGACCCACCACCCCGGCCAGGGCCCGGCCGGAGGTGACGACGATCCACCGGCGCGGCCGGCCTACTTGCCTTCGTGGCTTAACGACCCTCAAGCGGCTGACCGGCTGGTGGCTCGTCTCGAATGGTTGGCCCGGTAGACGGCACGGGTGTCGGTGACACGCTCCATCATGGCTCCCATGACTGATGAGCGATACTCCCGGCTCGCTGCCGAGCACCTGCCCGCCGATCTCGCTGAGCGGTGGACCGCACTGCTGCGTCCATGCATACGTCTGCGCCGGGTTGCGGACGGCGAGCAGGCCGTCGCCGCCCTCGGCGGGGAGCCGGAACTGCCGGCTGGGGCCGTCTGGCCCGAGTGGCCGGGGCACGGACTGCTGTCCTTCATCGCATCGGTGCGGTGCGCGATGCTCCCTCGCGCTGGGCTGACCGCGGCCTTCCCGCGAGACGGGACCCTGCTGTTCTTCTACTTCGACGGCCAGGACGACAGTGCCGACGACGGCTCGTTCGTCTCCCCCTATGACCCCGAGACGTGGGCCGGGGCCCAGGTGCTGTACGTCCCGGGAGACACGCCGGTTTTCCGGGCGGAAACACCCCAGGAGCTGGAACCGTACCCGCACGTGGAACTGGCCGCAGGCATAGGGGAGAGCGCCCCGGACCTGTGGCTGCCTCAGGTCCGGGAAGCCCTGCTCGGCGACGGCGGGCACTGGCCCGACCTTCGTGAAACCCCCGCCCGGCTCCGGCCGTTCCTCCGGGCCTTCCGGCGGCTACGCACCCGCATCGACCACCAGATCGGTGGTCACGCCGTACCGGTGCAGGGCCCGGTGGAGTACGAGATCGCGAACGCGGCGCTCGGCGGCGTTCACTCGTGGGGCACCCCCGTCCTGGACCGGGAAGCCGAACGCTGGGTCCTGCTTGCCCAGTTCGGCAGTGACAGCGACGCGAAGATGATGTGGGGTGACACCGGCGCCCTCTACTGGCTGATCCGCCCCGAACACCTCGCCACCCACCGCTTTGACCAGGCCCGGCTCACCGTGCAGTGCTAGAGGCTCGGATCCTTGGGCGGGTGATTCCGTAGGCCGCCTGGCCTTGATCACTGTCGTGGATATGCGGCCTGCTGCTCGTGGAGGAGGGTGGGCGCGTGGCGGAGAAGGCCGTGCGGAACTCAGTCGATCAGAAGCATGGAAAATGCCGGCGGGCCGCTCTTCTCTTCGGAGGCGGTGGCGGCTCGCGTCCGCCCGCTTCCGAACCGCCGGTCCCGCGCGCCCGACGGTGATGAGGACGAGGAGCAGAGCTCCGCGCGATCGACGACTTCGCCCTTGCCGATGCTGATCGAGACCCGGGGCGGGGTTGCGCGGGAACCCCAGCCCATGAGGACCGACCATCGCGGCCGAACCGCCGCTCGCCCCCGACGAGACCAGTGGCGGGCGTAAGGTCCCCCTCACCGAGACGGGCCGCGCCTTCGCGGCCGAGTGCCGCAGGCTCGTGGCGGCCTCCCAGCGTGCGCAGGACATCGCCGCCCGGGCCGGGGCGGGCCTGGCGGGCGCCCTGCGGATCGGCGTCATCCTCGTGCCGAACGTCTCGGCGCACCGATCCAGCCGCCCATCACCTACCGGCCTCTCACGCAGCAAGCCGACCGCGTCGAGCTCTCCCTCGTGTCACGCGACAGCGCACGTGAACCACTGGTCCGAGAGTTCCTCCGCATCGCGCGCAGTGCGTCCGCCCACCTGCGCGGAGCGGAACGACCTCCGACGCCGTCCGGCCCCGGACTCCTCACGGGTTCGGAAGGGCGGTCAGGACCGGGGCCAGGGCCGCCCGGTGAGGCGCTCGATGTCGGTGTTGAACCGCCTGAGGTAGGCGGCGAAGGTGGTGACCTCCTCCGGGCTCCAGTCGGCCAGTATCTTCTCCAGGGCGCTGATGTTCTTGCTGCGCTCCTGGCGGAGGCGAAGCTCGCCCTCCTCGGTGATGCGGAACTTGCGGGCGATGCCGGCTTCGGGGTCGGCGATGCGTTCGACCAGCCCGGCGCGGAGCATGGCGGAGGTCTGCCGGTTGAGGGTGGAGGGGTCCAGGCCGAACGCCTCGCTGAGCTGCCCGATGGACATCGGTCCTTCGATCTCGATGCGGCTGAGCAGGATGTAGGCACTACGGTCGAGGAGGCCGCCCTCGCGCCGGGTGCGGGGGACGGCCAGATGGCTGTGCCGCCCGATCAGCATGGTCTCGCATTCGACCAAGTGCGTGGGCTTGTCCATACCAGTCATTCTCCCGTCCGGTGCGCGTCACCGTGCATACCACATCGATGTGCATAATGCACAAATTGTGCATTATGCACATGATGTGTACGGTCCACAGTGGTTGGGTTGCCGAGAACAAGGGAGATCCACGTGGACGATTCCACGTCCGCTGCCCGCCCCGGGGGAATCGTGAGCGTGCTGGCGGTGGCCGGCATCGTCGCCTCGCTCATGCAGACCCTGGTGGTGCCGCTGGTCGGCGAGCTGCCGCGCCTGCTGGACACCACCGCCTCCAACGCCTCGTGGGTGGTCACCGCCACCCTGCTGGCCGGAGCGGTCACCACGCCGGTCATCGGACGGCTCGGCGACATGTACGGCAAGCGCCGCATGATGCTGGCCTGCTCGGTGCCGTTGATCGTGGGCTGCGTCCTCTGCGCGCTGGCCGGTTCCGTGACTGAGATGATCGTCGGGCGGGGTCTGCAGGGCATGGGGATGGGCATGATCCCGCTGGGCATCAGCGCGCTGCGAGACCTGCTGCCGCCCGAGCGGCTGGGCCCCTCGATCGCGCTCATGAGCTCGTCCATGGGCATCGGCGGAGCGCTCGGGCTGCCGCTCTCGGCGGCGGTCGCCGAGTATTCGAGCTGGCGCGTGCTGTTCTGGGGCGCTGGCGCGCTCAGCGTGCTGGTCGCCGCGCTGATCTGGCTGCTGGTGCCCGCCACTCCCGCCCGGAGTGCGGGGCGCCTCGACGTCGTCGGCGCGCTCGGCCTGGGCACCGGGCTGGTGTGCCTGCTGCTGGGCGTCTCCAAGGGCGCCGACTGGGGCTGGGCGAGCGGCGTCACCCTCGGGCTGCTCGGCACCGCGCTGGTCGTCCTGGCGCTGTGGGGCTGGTGGGAGCTGCGGACCGGCGACCCGCTGGTCGACCTGCGCGTCACCGCACGGCCGCAGGTGCTGCTGACCAACGTGGCCTCGATCGTGGTCGGATTCGCGATGTACGCCCAGGCGCTGATCGTGATGCAGATCCTGCAGCTCCCGAAGGCCACCGGGTACGGCCTGGGCCAGTCGATGCTGGCCGCCGGACTGTGGATGGCCCCCTCGGGTCTGATGATGATGGCGGTCTCGTCGCTGGGCGCACGGCTGTCGGCCGCCCGCGGCCCCAAGGTCACCCTGGCCGTCGGCAGCCTGGTCATGGCGCTCGGGTACGGCTCCTCGATGGCCCTGCTGGGAGCGGCGTGGGGCCTGCTGATCGTCACCTGCGTCTGCAATGTGGGCGTCGGGCTGGCCTACGGGGCGATGCCCGCCCTGATCATGGGCGCGGTGCCCCGCTCGGAGACGGCCGCGGCCAACAGTTTCAACACGCTGATGCGTTCCATCGGCACCTCCGCGTCAGCCGCGGTGGTCGGCGTCGTCCTGTCCCAGATGACCGTGCGGCTGGGCGGGCACGTCCTGCCCTCCGAGGCCGGCTTCCGCACCGGCATGCTGGTCGGCTGCGGAGCCGCGCTCCTCGCCGCGGCGGTCACCATGGCCATCCCCACGCGCCCGGTCTCCCCCGCGCCCGGACGCGACGTCCCCGCCGAACCGTCCGCCGCGTCTTTGCCCTGACATCCCGTCCCGGTCCTCGTCGAGGAGGAGGCTGCTCGACGACTCCCTTCGGACGGCACCGGCAGGTGCCAGGACTGCGCGGCGACCCGGCTGTCCGACGACCTCGAAGACCGAGGACAATCGGCGTCGGCGAGCAACCCGGTTTCGATTTCCAGCCCGGACGGGCGTCACCGCAGGGATGTTCCGCCTGCGGTGGTGAGGGGCCACATCTGCGTCTGCGCGTACTCGTGCAGCGCGTCGCGGACGAATGCCGCCCCCTCGACGTCGTGGTACGTGGTGGCGAAGCGGGGGTCGTCGACATACATGTGACCCAGGTCCTGCACCATCTGGATCGAGCGGTCCCGGTCGCCCTCGGCCGCAGGGGTGCCGGGAATCTCGCGCAGCCACTGGACGTGCCGGGCGGTCAGTGACTGCGCGCGCTGCGACGTTGGGGAGACCCCGGCCTTCCACGCGACGATCCACGCGGCCGTGAGGTCGTCGCCGGCCTGCTTCCGGGCCGGCTGCTGCTCGAGACTTCCGGCGTGCCACCAGTCGTTACGGGGTGATTGAAACAGAAACTGCGCGACTTTGCCGGGTGACGGTATTCGCGAACCGTTCCCGCGTCACACCTGTGAAAAATCCTTGCCCGGTGCGGCATATTTATGTCCGGCCGGATCCGTCAAGAGGAATGGATCGACGAAAGACACGGCAATTAATATGCCAAGGTGCTGCGATCAATGCTTCGGATCTATTATCCTGTGCCTGTCCGGTATGGCGACGGTACCTCCACCGTGCGGCAGACCCCAAACCTTGCCGCAGAAGCGTCCCCCCTCAAGGGGGTGATTTCCCATGGAAATCCCAAAGCATACGGCGGTCATCACATCCGGTCTGGTTCTGGCGGGGGGTGTCCTTGTGGCGGGCCCCGGCACCGCGACCCCCTCAGCCGACGCCCAAGCCGTGGTCGCACCTTGCCGAGTGCTGGACGAGCCGTCACCGACTCCCAGCCCGCACGGCGGCCCCATGCCCGGCGGCCACGCGCCCTCGCCTCCGCAGGAAGCCCTGACCCCCGACGACATACAGCAGAGAAAGGAGGAAAGGGAAGAGCGGCTGGCCGCGCGGCAACGGGAACGTGAAAGGTTGAAGCAACAGGTCAAAGGACTCAAGGAGGAGGCCCAGCAAAGGAAGAAGCTGGAGCAGCAAACGAAGAGGGAGCTGAGGAGAATCGAACGGGAAAAGCGGGAGAAGATGAGCGACATCGCCGCCGCCTGGAGCGAGGAGATACGGAAGCGGCGAATGGAGAAGCGTCAGAAGGCACACGAGAAGGCGAGGAAGGCGGTGAAAGAGCGGGCGCAGCAGGATATCGAAGAGTTCAAGAAGTTGCGGCGCCGGTGAGACCCGCCGGGTGACGGCCCGCTGCCGGTCGGCGCACGATCGGGTCTACCCCGGGGTGCGATGGCCCTGTACCCGCTCTCATGTGGACGAGCGCTGTACGACCCGTGGTACATCGAGCGTACGATCCGGGATTTCCACCACCCCGACCGCGTCGAGCAGGAGGTGGGCGAGGCTCCTCCGCACTGGTTCGGACACCAGGTGGTGGAGGAGGCCGGCCGGGTCCTGGGCGCGGCGGGCGGCGGCATGACGGGCCCCGGTATCGGTGAGCTGTTCGTCGTCCACCTCGACCCCGGCGAGCGCAACCGCGGGCTCGGCACGCTCCTGCCGGGCAGGGTGACCGCTCAGGTATCGGCGGCCGGCGCGAAGGAGAGGCAGCTCTGGTCCAGCGGCCTGCCGGTGCCGTTCGGCCCGTGGCCACCCCAGCCGGCCGGCCCGGTCTCCGACAGACCCGGCGCGGTTCGAAGAGGCCCGTTGTGGGGTTGACCCCACTGCTCGGCATAGGGGCGGCGGCTGGTTGATTCTGGAGGCGTCTCGACAGCCTCCGTTGCGTGTTCTCAGCAGACTGGAGTCAGGAAAGCGAGGCAGGCGGAAGCCGGGCGAGGTGTCGGAAGCCTTTGTTCCTCCGGCAGCCGGGACGTTTCCGCTTCGGCAGCCGTGGCCTTTCCCGTCTGCCGATCCAGCGAGAGAAGATGCGAGAGCGCCATGTCCCACCACCTCGATTCGCCCGCCGCCCGCCAGGACCCGCGCCTGGACATCACGGACCTGTACGTCTTCCGCGGAGAGCGGGGGACGGTGTTCGTGACGAACCACAGTCACTCGCTCGCCGGCGAGGACATCCCGCGCGGTCTGCACCCCGAGGGCCGGTACGAGTTCAAGATCGACGGCAACGGTGACGCCGTCGAGGACCTCACTTACCGCTTCACCTTCTCGGACGCCGACGCCGACGGGGCCCAGGGCTACGAGCTGCGCCGGCTGGCCGGGCCGGAGGCCCGCGACGCCTTCGCCGCCGGCACGGTGATCGCCCGGGGCCGCACCGGCGAGGCCGCCGAACTCGCGGGAGGTGGCCGGGTGTGGGTCGGCAAGGCGGGCGACCCGTTCTGGATCGAGCCGGACGTGCTGCACGCCGTCGGCCACGCGTTCCAGGACGGAACCATCGTCGATCTGTCCTCCTGGAACCCGGCCGGGGCGAAGAACCTCTTCGCCGGGCACACGGTCTACTCGATCGTCCTGGAGGTCACCGACGAGGAGCTGCTGCCGGTCGCGGGCGAGGACCACCGGATCGGCGTGTGGGGCCTGACCTGGCTGGCCACTGACGCCGGCGGGTGGCGTCCGATCAACCGGGCCGGCCTGCCGATGATCCACCCGCTGTTCACCCAGTTCGACGAGGACCTCGGCGACCGCCTCAACGAGAACGTCCCGGCCGACGACGTCCGGATCCACGGCAAGCTGCTCACCGACATGGTGGCGGGTGTGGTGCGCGCCTACGGAAACGCCGAGGACCCGGAAGCCTACGCCCGGACCGTCGTCAGCAGGATCCTGCCCAATGTCCTGCCGTACACCGTCGGGACACCGGCTGCCTACGGCTTCGCCGAGTGGAACGGCCGGTCGCTGACCGACAACGCTCCCGACGTCATGTTCTCCTTCGCTTCCAACACGCCCGTCACCCTCGGCATCGGGAAGGAGTCCGTGACGGCCAAGCCGTCCTCCGTCTTCCCCTACGTGCCCTCCGCTTCCTGACCCGGGCGACCCGGCGCCGTGCGGGGCGAGCGGCCCCGCACGGCCACCGCCGTGTCCGGTCGATGCCCGGCGGCCGTACCGGTCCCGAGAGCGGGTGTGCGCTCCTGACACCGCGGGACCTTCCCGAGGAAGGTCCGTGTCCGCAACCCATCGGAATCTGCGTCGGCGTGACCGCCACCGGGTCGGTCCGCAGTGCTCTGGCCTTGATCGTCGGCCTGTTCGTCGTGACGTGGCCGGGCGCCGTCGCCGTATGGCGACCGGCCGGCGGTCCACTGCCCCAGCCGCAGGGCGCTCCGGACGGCCTCGACGAAGCCGGTGACGAGCCCGGTCCGCCGTGCGCCGTCCCAGGCAAGGGCCACCCGGCCCGGCGGTACGTCGGTCACGGGGACATAGGCGATGTCGGGGCGCGGGAAGAGGGCCGCCACCGGCTCTGGCACGAGGACCGCACCGCGCCCCGCTCTGACGTAGCCGAGGAGTTCCTCCATGTCGCGGAACGCGGGTCCCCGCGGCAACCGGGTGCCGTCGGGCGGCGCCTGGGCGTTCCAGGCAGCCGCCCAGGCGGGCGCGGCGTCGGCGTACCGCAGGATCGGTTCGTCGGCGAGGGCGGTGACGGCTATCGCGGCCTCGCCGGCCAGGGGGTGCTGGGCCGGCAGGACGACGCTGAGCCGCTCGGGGTACAGGGGCAGGATGTCCAGTCCGTCGGCGTCGACGGGCAGCCGTACGAAGCCGACGTCGACGGTGCCGTCCAGGAGCGGCCGCGCCATGTTCCACCAGCGGATGCGGACCAGTTCGATCGGCACGTCGGGATGGCGGGCGGAGAACGCGTTCACGGCGACGGTGATGTCCGTGCCGAGCATGAAGCCGACGGTCAGCGCGTCCTCGCCGGCACCGATGCGACGGGCCCGGTCCTGGGCGGCCTGCCCGGCGGCCAGCAGCGCCCTGGCGTCGTGGAGGAACTGCTCACCGGCGGGAGTGAGCGTCACCTCCCGGCTGGTGCGGCTGAAGAGCACGACCCCGAGGTCGCGCTCCAACTGCCGTACCTGGCGGGACAGTGCGGGCTGGGTGACGTGCAGGGCGAGGGCCGCCCGGCCGAAGTGCAGCCGCTCGGCCACGGCCACGAAGTACCGCAGCTTGCGCAGATCGAGATCCATCGGGCCAACAATCATCCCACTCCCCGGCCCTTCCCACACCGATGCCCTCTGGTTATCGAAAGCACCTCAATAGGTATTGGACCTGCCCATAACCGCGGCTGAATACTCCCATTGAGCGCCTGGTCCCTGCAGGGTGAACGGGCGGCCGTCACCTATGATCGGTCTCCCCTCGGACGCCTCTGTCGCCGGCCGCGCCGGCGGACTCGCTCCACGTCCGGCTGGTGTACGCGGCACCGTCCGGACGGGTCGGCGCACGCGCCTTCTGCGGAGCGGGTGGTTCCAGAGCGCCCAAGTCGCTGTAGGAGGGAACGAGGTGGGTCAGGGTGCGGAGTCGTACGGTTGTGCCGACAGGTAAGCACACGTCCCTGGGCGGAGCATGAGGGTACGACGAGGGTACGGGGGTCCGCGACTGGGACTCACGAGCCTCACGATCGCGGCGAGCGCGGTGCTTGCCCTGTTGATAGGTGTCGCGTTCGCCGTCCTGCTGTGGGCGATCGCTGACGCGAACAGCTCCACATCGGCGAGACGCGCATCCCGGGCGGCCCTCGTCGAAGCCGGCAACCTGGAACAACTGGTCCTCGACCTCGAGACGGGGCAGCGCGGCTTCGTGATCACCGGGCGTGAGGAGTTCCTCCAGCCGTGGCAGGCGGCACGGAAGGAGTTCCCCGCCCAGGCGCGGAGGTTCACCGAGACCGCTACCTCTCCCGAACAGCGGCGCATTGCCGAACAGATCACGCAGGGCGTCGACTCGTTGGTGAACGACTACTCGGTTCCGCTGGTGGAGGCGGTGCGGCGAGGTGATCCCGCCGCATCCGATCTGACGGCGACGGCCGAGGGGAAGCGGCGCGTCGATGCCTTGCGAGCACAGTTCGACCAGTACACGGCGGACGAACGGGGCAAGCTCGCGACGCGCGAAGACACCGCAGGGGCCAACGGGCGGCGGGCGGTGATTGCGGCAGGTGTGGGGCTGACGGCATCGACCGCGCTCGTGGCCGCTTTCACGGTGCTCCAGCACCGCGCCGTCGTGCGGCCCGTCCGTGGGGCGGCGGCTGCGGCGGCACGGCTCGCCGGCGGTGACCTCGGAGTGCGGATCGCCCCCAGTAAGGTGGCGGAGATCGGTGCGCTGGGTGTGTCCTTCAACACCATGGCGGCCTCATTGCAGGACAGCCGCAGGCGCATCATGGAAAGCGTCGAGGCGGTACACCGGCGCACGGCTCGGGACCTGCACGACGGGGCGCAGCAACGACTCGTCAGCCTGATGATCGGGCTCCGGCTCGCACGGGAACTGGTGCCCGATACGGAACCGTCCGCCACCAAGCTGCTGGACCAGTCGATCGCCGACGCGCAGACGGCGATCGATGAGCTGAGGGAGCTCGCGTCGGGGATCTATCCGCTCGTGCTGACGGTGAAGGGGCTGGTGGCGGCGGTGCAGGACCTGGCATCCCGCTGTCCGATTCCCGCCGTCGTCGAGAGCGACTTCGACCAGAGGGTTCCCGCTGCCGTTGAATCGAACGCCTATTTCGTCGTGGCGGAGGCCGTGACGAACGCGGTCAAGCACGCCCAGGCGTCCCGGATCGACATCTCCCTTGAGCGCGGGGAGGCCCTGCAGATCCGGGTCGCCGACAACGGTGTCGGCGGCGTGAGCGCCGCCACGGCCGGCAGTGGTCTGACCGGACTGGCGGACCGGGTGGCCGCCTTCGACGGCACGTTGACCATCGAGTCGCCCCCGGGCGGCGGCACGACGATCCTGGCGCGGATCCCGATACCGGCCTGAGGCCCCCTGAGGGCGAACCGTGGGGTTGGCCCCATGGCTTGCGCGTTGTCCCGTCGGAGATGCTGGTCTCGTGTCAGTCAACGTGGTGGTCATCGACGACGACCCCGGCTTCCGTCGCATCGCCAAGACACTGCTGGCCGCGCGAGGGCTGCGGGTCGTCGCCGAGGCGCCGGACGGGGCATCGGCGGTCGCGGCGGTCCGGGAGCACCGCCCCGACGGCGTGCTGCTCGATCTTTACCTCCCGGACGAGGACGGCCTGTCCGTCGCCCGAGCACTCACCCGAGAGGGGCACCCGCTGAGGATCGTCATGACCTCCACCGACCCTTCGGCCTGGTCGGATGAGGAACTCGCCAGTGCCGGAATCCTGCGCTTCGTGGCCAAGGACCGGCTGGTCGACACCGACCTGAACGCTCTTTTCTCGCCTACCGCTTGAGGTAGTGCAGCACGGCGAGAACGCGACGGTGCTGTGAGGATTCGGCCTGCTGCAAGCCCAGCTTGAGGAAAATTCCGGTCACGTGGCGCTCCACCGCCGGAACCGTCACCACGAGCTTCTCGGCGATGCCGGAGTTGGAATGCCCCTCGGCCATCAGCGCCAGGACCTCCCGCTCCCGGGGGGTCAACCCGTCCAGCGGGTCCGCTGTGCGCCGGCGGCTGACGAGCGTGGCGATGACGTCCGGGTCGAGCGCCGAACCGCCGGCGACGACCCGCTGCACCGCGTCCATGAGGACCTGCGGGCTGGCGACCTTCTCCTTGAGCAGGTAACCGACTCCGCTCGGATCGTCTCCGACGAGATCGAGGGCGAACGAGGCGTCAAGGAACTGGGACAGCACGATCACCGGTGTGCCCGGTTGCTCCGCCCGGATCCGCCGCGCCGCCTGAAGCCCGTCGTCGGTCAGGTTCGGCGGCATCTGAATGTCTGTGATCACCACGTCCGGCTTGTGCTCCGCGGCAGCCCTGACCAGTTCCACGGCGTTGGGGACCGACGCGACGACCTCGACGCCGGACCGCTCGAGCATGGCAGTGACGCCCTCACGGACGATCACCTGGTCTTCTCCGAGCACTGCGCGCAGAGGCTCATTCATGAGCGCATCCTACTGGGGCTGTAACGGCCCCGTTCGGGCCCGTATCCAGGCCCGCCGCCGCCTGACGGGGCGGTGGGCGCCCGGAGACGTCGGGTCTTCCCCACATGCGACCTCGGGACGGCCGACACAGGCTTTGGAGGCGGCTCGACAGCCGTCCGGACGGCCCGTGACCAGACTGGAAGACATCAAAGGCGGCTCCCCGCCGAGCCCCGATCAGCCCTCGCCCTCAGTGGAGGAGCATCATGTCCGAGACGTTCACGCCGGTCACCCCCGTCCTGGAGCCAGCCGCGGCGGCGTTCGCGAAGGCTACGGCGGAGCCGCCGTTCCTGTACCAGATGCCCCCGGCCGAGGGCCGCAAGGCGGTGGACGAGGTCCAGTCGGGGGAGATCACGAAGCCCGCCGTGGATGAGGAGTGGATCACGGTGCAGAGCGGGCCGGCGGGCGGCGTCCGCGCTCGCATCGTCAAGCCCACCGGGGCCGTCGGCGCCCTCCCGGTCGTGCTCTACATCCACGGCGCGGGCTGGGTGTTCGGGAACGCCCACACCCACGACCGGCTCGTCCGCGAGCTCGCCGTGGGCACCGGCGCCGCTGTCGTCTTCCCCGAATACGACCTGTCGCCCGAGGCGCGCTACCCGGTCGCCATCGAGCAGAACTACACGGTGGCCAGATGGGTCGTCACCGACGGCGCCGGCAAGGGCCTGGACGCCTCCAGAATGGCCGTCGCGGGCGACTCGGTCGGCGGCAACATGACGGCCGCGATGACCCTCATGGCGAAGGAGCGCGGCGATGTCCCGCTGAAGTTCCAGCTCCTGTTCTACCCGGTAACCGACGCGAACTTCGACACCGGCTCCTACCACCAGTTCGCCGAGGGATACTTCCTGACCCGCGAAGCCATGAAGTGGTTCTGGGACCAGTACACGACGGACGAGAAGGAGCGCTCCGAGATAACGGCTTCGCCGCTGCGCGCCACCACCGAAGAACTCGCCGGCCTGCCGCCGGCGCTCGTCATCACCGGCGAGGCGGACGTCCTGCGTGACGAGGGCGAGGCATACGCCAACAAGCTGCGCCAGGCCGGCGTTCCCGTGACCGCCGTCCGCTACCAGGGCATCATCCACGACTTCGTCATGCTGAACGCCCTGCGCGACACCCACGCCGCCGACGCGGCCATCCACCAGGCCATCGCCGCTCTGCGTACGGCACTCGCCGTCTGACCGTAACGCCACCGCCGCCGCGCGAGGTCCTGGCCGGGTTCGGCCGCGCTCGCGTCGGCTCCTGTTTCCGTCCGACAAGGAGCACCGCCATGACCATCGCCACCCGCAAGCTCGGCGCGAGCGGCCCCGAGGTGTCCGCCATCGGGCTGGGCGCCATGGGGATGTCCGATCTGTACGGACCCGCCGACGACGCCGAAAGCCTCGCCACCCTGCACGCCGCCCTCGACGCGGGCCTGAACCTCATCGACACCGCGGACTTCTACGGCTCGGGCGCCAACGAGATGCTCATCGCCCGGGCGTTGAAGGAGCGCAGGCGCGAGGAGGTCATCCTGAGCGTCAAGTTCGGCTCGCGCCGCACCCCCGACGGCGGCTTCCAGCCCGTGCCCTACGACGTGTCCCCGGCCGCGGTCAAGGACCGCCTCGCCTACTCCCTGCGACGGCTGAACACCGACTACATCGACATCTACCGCCCTGCGCGCCTCAACCCCGACATCGCCGTCGAGGAGACCGTCGGCGCACTCGCGGAGATGCAGCAGGCCGGCTTCATCAGGCACATCGGCCTGTCCGAGGTGGGGGCGGACACCGTCCGCCGCGCCGCAGCCGTCGCACCCATCAGCGACGTACAGATCGAGTACTCGCTGCTCTCCCGCGGCCCGGAAGCCTCCGTCATCCCGACGCTGCGCGAGCTCGGCATCGGCCTGACCGCCTACGGCGTGCTCTCCCGCGGCCTGCTCAGCGGCCACTGGACGACCGCGCGGCACCTGGGCGCGGGCGACTTCCGCGCCCACAGCCCCCGATTCCAGGGCGAGAACCTCCAGGCCAACCTGCGCCTGGTCGAAGCGCTGGGACGCGTCGCCGAACGCCTGGGCGCCACCACCAGCCAGATCGCCGTCGCCTGGGTGGCCGCCCAGGGCCAGGACATCGTCCCTCTGGTCGGCGCCCGCCGGCGGGAGCGCCTGGCCGAATCCCTCGGCGCCGTCGGCCTCGTTCTGGACGCCGGCGCCCTGGCCGAGATCGAAGCGGCCGTTCCCGCCGGGTCCGCCGCCGGCGAGCGCTACGCGGCCCCCCTCATGGCCACCCTCGACAGCGAACGCTGACCCACCGCCGACCCACGCCCAACCCCCGCCCGGCTCCCCCCGGCGGGTCCGACGAACACCTCACCGAAGGACGGATCACCATGACGGACACCACCACTACCCGCGTCGCCCTGGTCACCGGCGGCTCCGGCGGCATCGGCCGCGCGGTCGTCGAGCGTCTCGCCAGGGACGGCATCGCCGTCGGCGTGCACTACGCCGGCAACAAGGCCCGCGCCGACGAGACGGTCGCCGCGGCCATCGCGGCCGGCGGCAGGGCGATCGCGGTCGGCGGTGACGTCGCCGACGAGCACGCCATGGCGGAGGCGTTCGACGCCGTGGAGCGGGAGTTCGGCGGCGTCGACGTCGTCGTCAACACGGCGGGCGTCATGCTGCTGTCACCGATCGCCACGCTGGACCTGGACGACCTGGACCGGATGCACCGCACCAACATCCGCGGCACCTTCGTGGTCTCCCAGCAGGCGGCCCGGCGGGTGCGTACCGGTGGCGCGATCATCAACTTCTCGACCTCGGTCACCCGCCTGCAGTTCCCGGCCTACGGCGCCTACGCGGCCAGCAAGGCCGCCGTGGAGGGCATGACCCTGGTCCTGGCCCGCGAACTGCGCGGCAAGGACATCACCGTCAACGCCGTGGCCCCCGGCCCCACCGCCACCCCCCTGTTCCTCCGGGACAAGGACCAGGCCACGATCGACAACCTTGCCAAGGCCGCCCCGCTCGAGCGTCTGGGCACACCGGAGGACATCGCCGAGGCGGTCGCGTTCCTCGCCGGCCCGGCCCGCTGGATCAACGGCCAGGTCCTGTACGCCAACGGCGGCGTGGCCTGAGCACCCTCTCCCTCCCCGCACACCCTTCCCGGCACCCGTCGCGCGCCTCCTTCTCCGGCGCAGGCAGTGACCCCGTCCCAAAGGAGAGAACTCCCATGAGCGACATCGTCGTGATCACCGGCGCGTCCAGCGGCTTCGGCGCCCTGACCGCCCGCGCCCTCGCCGACACCGGCAACACCGTCTACGCCGGCATGCGGCAGACCACGACCCGTAACGCCCCCCAGGCCGAGGCCGCCGCCGACTACAGCGCCCGGCACGGCGTCGACCTGCGCGCCATCGAACTCGACGTCAACTCCCAGGAGTCCGTCGACGCCGCGATCACTCACGTCATCGCCGAACACGGCCGCGTCGACGTCCTGATCCACAACGCCGGGCACATGGTCACCGGCCCCGCGGAAGCCTTCACCCCGGAGCAACTCGCCGAGCTGTACGAGGTGAACGTGCTCTCCACCCAGCGCGTCAACCGTGCCGCCCTCCCGCACATGCGCGCGGCAGGCAGGGGCCTCGTGATCTGGGTATCCAGCTCCAGCGTCAAGGGCGGAACCCCGCCGTACCTGGCGCCCTACTTCGCCGCCAAGGCCGGCATGGACTCCCTCGCCGTGAGCTATGCCGCCGAGCTCGCCCGCTGGGGTGTGGAAACGTCGATCGTGGTCCCGGGCTCGTTCACCAGCGGCACCAACCACTTCGCCCACTCGGGCCACCCGGCCGACGCCGCGATCGAGGCGGAGTACGAGACGAAGTACCCCGGCCTCATGGACCAGGTTGCCCGGAAGCTCGCCGCACTGGCCCCCGAGGGCGCGGACGCATCCCTGGTCTCCGACGAGATCGCCCGGATCGTCGCGCTCCCCGCGGGGCAGCGCCCGTACCGCGTGCACATCGACCCGGCCGACGACGGCTCCGAAGAGGTCTCGAACGTTGCCGACCGCGTCCGCCGCGAGTTCCTCACCCGCGTCGGCCTCGACGACTTGCTCGCCGCACACCGGGAGGCACCTGACGAGATCACGGCGCAGCGCATGAACGCATGAACGCCGTCGGAACCACCCGCGGTTGTGCGGGCGGGGAGCGGATGCCCGGCCCGGCCTGCACGGCCGGCGTCAGCGGCTGGGACCCCGGCACGGCGCAGTGGAAGGATCATGTCGCGTGCCGGTCAGCGCTCCCGGCGCCGCCCTCACGTGCTTCCCGCAGCTTCCCCGTGGCGATGAAGTCGACCGCGATCCGGTAGAAACCGGCGATCGACTCGCCTTCCTCCACCCCGTCACGGAACTGCTTGCGCACTTTCGCGAACGGGAAGGCCGTGCTGCCATCGGGCAGGAGCACGCCCCACCCGTCATCGTCCGACCTGTGCCAGCTGCCTCCCGTGGCGGCGACGATGCATGCGCCGAGGAACGAGCCGAGCACGCCGACCAGGACACCGATCTGCTCCAGGTCGAAGTCCGTCCGGGAACGCTGGCGCTCGATGAAGCCTTCGACCCACTCGACGGACTCCCGGTTGAGGCCGAAATCCACGTCACTCAGTGGCCCGAGCTGGTCGATGGCAAGGTTGACGTTCGCCTGGATCTGCGCCAGTTCCTGTTCGTTCATTCGAGGATGGTGGCACCGGCCGCACCTCCGATCAACCAGATTTCGGCGCGAAGTCGCCTTGGTCGACGAACGACCGTTCAACGATCACCCTTTTCGAAGATGCCGAATTCACCAGGGAAACCGGTATTGACATCCCCGCGGATTTCAAACGATCGTTCTGGAACGCCGTACTGAGCCACCGGCCGGCGGCCGGAACGGAGGGAGCCGGATGGACGCGATCAAGAGACACGACGCGACCCGGCCGATCCCACCCAGCGTCGCGGTCCTGGAGGGCGACGACCCGACGGCGGCAGCGATCATCGCGGCCGCCGTCGAGATGATGGCGAGACACGGATACCACGGCACATCGGTACGGGACATCGCCGACGCGGCAAAGATCAGCCCAGGAGCGCTGTACCACCACTTCACATCCAAACACGACCTGCTGGTGACCATCCTGGACCGGATCATGGACGCGCTGGTCCAGCACACCGAGGACGCGCTGTTCCACGCCGACCCGGCCCCGGCCGAACGGTTACGCGCCATCGTGGAACAGCACGTGCTGGCACACACCCGAGGACGCCGGGAAAGCCTGCTCGGCAACACCGAACTACGCAGCCTCTCCCCCCACGCCCGAGCACTGATCGTCTCCAAGCGGGACGCCCAGCAACGGATGTTCGACCGAGTGATCCACGACGGCGTGTCACAGGGCGTCTTCACCACCCCACACCCCAAGGAAGCCGCCAGAATGATCACCACCGCCTGCACCGCCGTGGCGACCTGGTTTCGCGAGACCGGACCACAATCCCCCACGGAAATCGCCACGATCTACCAGCAGATGGCGCTGGACACCGTCGGACACCGGCGGGAGGAACGATGACCACCCCCACCGAACGCGCGGCGCACGTCCACCGGCAACTGAACCGGCGACTCGCCGAACTGTGGGGCGCACCCACCCGGATCAGCGGATTACGACAGTTGTCCGGCGGAGCCAGCAGAGAAACCTGGTCCCTGGAAGCGGGCGAGCACAGGCTGATCCTGCGGTGCGACCCACCCCAAACGCCCCGCCCCGACATCATGGCCCGCGAAGCGGCGGCCCTACGCGCCGCACTGGACGCAGGCGTCCCAGTGCCCCGGGTACACGACCACGGCGACGGCAGCGGCACCATCTCCACCCCCTACCTCCTGATGGAGCGTCTCGACGGCGAGACGATCCCACGCCGGCTACTGCGCGACCCCCACCTGACGGACGTCCGCCGGCGACTCCCCCGCCAGCTGGGCCGGATACTCGCCCGCATCCACACCGTCCCGCTCACCGCCGTCCCCGGCCTGGAGGAAACCGACCCCCTCGGCGTGCTCACCGACCTGTACGACCAGTTCGGCGAACCCCGCCCGGCAGTCGAACTCGGCCTGCGATGGCTCACCCGGAACCGACCCTCCCCAGTCCCCGGCCACCTGGTCCACGGCGACTTCCGCAACGGAAACCTGCTGGTGGACAAGACGGGCGTACGCGGCGTACTCGACTGGGAACTGCTCCACCGCGGCGACCCGGTCGAAGACCTCGGCTGGCTCTGCGTCAAGGCATGGCGGTTCGGCTCCGCCTCACCCGTCGGCGGCTTCGGCCCCCGCGAAGAACTGCTCGACGGGTACGCAGAGATCACCGGCCAACGCCCCGACCCCGAACGGCTGCACTGGTGGGAGGTCTACGGCACGCTGCGCTGGGCCCTCCTCTGCCGGATGCAGGCCGAACGCCACCTGTCCGGCGCGGAGCCCTCCATCGAGATGGCCGTACTGGGCCGCCGAGTCTGCGAGCAGGAACACGACCTGCTGCTCGCCCTCGGCCACACCACCACCCGGCAGGTGGCCGACCCCCTGGACGGCCTCACCGACGAACCCACCCCACCGCACGACCGGCCGGGCCACCTCGGACTGCTCACAGCAGTCGGCGACTTCCTCACCTCCGAAGTGGCCGACACGGACGACCAGCGGCTGCGCTTCCACGCCCTGGTCGCGGCCAACGCGCTGCGCATCGCACAGCGGGAGGCACTCCTCGCCGACACCTGCGCCAAGGCGCACCGCCGCCGCCTGACGGCTCTGGGCTGCACCGACGACGCCGCCCTGGCCGGAGCCATCCGCTCCGGCGCTCTCGACGACCGGCTCGGCGACGTCGTGACCGCCGTCGCCGACACCGTCATCGACAAACTACTCGTCGCCAACCCCGGCTACCTCGGCCAGCCCGGCTGACCCACCCCAGGAGACACGCGCATGGACTTCGCACCGTCCACGACACTGACCGAATTCCTCACCTCACTCGACGCGTTCATCGAACGGGAGATCCGCCCCCTGGAAGAGGAGAACATCCAGTTCTTCGACCACCGCCGCGAACACGCCCGCACCGACTGGGACGCGGGCGGCACACCACGCGCCGAGTGGGAGGACCTATTGAACGAGATGCGGCGCCGCGCCGACGCCGCAGGCTTCCTGCGCTACGCGTTACCCGTCGAACTCGGCGGCCGGGGCGGCACCAACCTGGACATGGCGATCATCCGCGAGCACCTCGCGGCCAAGGGACTCGGCCTGCACAACGACCTGCAGGACGAGTCCTCGGTGGTCGGCAACTTCCCGTCCGCCCTGGTACTGGACCGGTTCGGCACCCCCGGGCAGAAGGCCGAGTACCTGGCGGGCATGCTGAACGGCACCTGCCTGCTGGCCTTCGGCCTCACCGAGCCCGGACACGGCAGCGACGCCACCTGGCTGGAGACCACGGCCGAACGGGACGGCGACGACTATGTGATCAACGGCGCCAAACGCTTCAACACCGGCCTGCACAAGGCCACCCACGACCTGATCTTCGCCCGCACCTCCGGCGCGCCCGGCGACGCCCGCGGCATCACCGCGTTCATCGTCCCCACCGACGCTCCGGGGTTCGACATCGGCCTGTTCCACTGGACGTTCAACATGCCCACCGACCACGCCGAGGTGGACCTGCGCGACGTGCGCGTCCCGGCCACCGCCGTCCTCGGCGAGGAGGGCATGGGCCTGGCGGTCGCCCAGGAGTTCGTCCACGAGAACCGCATCCGGCAGGCCGCCTCCAGCCTCGGCGCCGCCCAGTACTGCATCGACCAGAGCGTCGCCTACGCCCGCGAACGCAAGGTCTTCGGCAAGCCCCTCGCCACCCGGCAGGCCATCCAGTGGCCCCTGGTCGAACTGCACACCGAGGCCGAGCTCATCCGAGGGCTCGTCCGCAGGACCGCCTGGGAGCTGGACCGCACCACCGACCCCACCACCCTCAGCGACCGGGTCGCGATGTGCAACTACCGCGCCAACCGCCTGGTCTGCGAGGCCGCCGACCGTGCCATCCAGGTGCACGGTGGCATCGGCTACACCCGCCACAAGCCGTTCGAGCACATCTACCGGCACCACCGCCGCTACCGCATCACGGAGGGCTCCGAAGAGGTCCAGATCCGCAGGATCGCCGGTTTCCTCTTCGGTTTCATGCCCCGCCCCGCCCGGTCTCCCGTTCTCCGGTGACGGGTCTTCAGTCCTTTGCGGCCGGGGCGGGCACCCCGGCGCAGGTGTGCCCGCACCGTCACTCCCCAGCGGGGCCGCCTCGACCACAGCCTCGTGGAAGGGGCGCGGGCCCACGGTGGTGCCGGCACGGGCGAAGGCGTGACGGCCCGGAAGGTGATGTGGTGTAGCGGATCGGCGACAACCGGGCGCGCATCTCGTCGGTGACCGGGAATCCCTGACAGCGCGCTCTCCGCCTCCGACCGGAACAGGCGGAGGCGGATGGACCAGGTCACTCCGTCGTGCGCACCGCGGCCGGGCCCTGTGTCGCGCCCCCGGCATTCCGTGACCGGTCAGACGTCGTCCGCCAGGAGGCGGAGGCTTTCGCGGGCCCAGTCCGCGCGAGCCTGGGCGACGGCGATCTGGCCCGCGAAGACGTGCGCCTTCAGCTTGGCGATGCGGTCGTGCTCGGCCGGCGGGCGGTCCTTCAGCCGCTCCTTGAGCAGGTCGGTGTTCTTGGCCAGCAGCGCTTCCCGGTGGGCGCGCCACTCGACGATCAGCTGCTCCTGCTCGGCGATGTACGTCTTCAGCACCGACGCGGCCCGATCCGGCTCGATCATGTCGAAGAAGAGCGCCTGCAGGAAGAACGCGTCGCGTACCGGGGCCGCGGCGTGGTCGGTGCCCAGCCAGGTTCGCAGTTCCTCCAGGCCGCGCTCGGTGATCGAGTACACCGTCCGCTTCAGTTTGGTGCCGCGGATCTCCTTCTGGCCCTCGATGAGCCCGGCCTGCTCCATCTGCCGGAGCGTCGGATAGATCTGGCTCTGCGGCGCGGACCACACCCAGCGCGGGGCGGCCTCGAAGAAGCGGGTCAGCTCGTACCCGTTCATCGGGCGCGCTTCCAGGACACCGAGCAATGCGTGCTGAAGCGACATGCCATCAGCATAAGGATGCCTTGTCTCCACTAGAACATGTATGAAGATACAGGTATGGTCATGCCTGCCTGATCGATTGCACGGGAGAGAGGTTTCGGGGTGAGCGTAGAGCTGGCGGACGCCGGGCGAGCGCTGGCGGCAGCCGGGCTGGTCACCGCGTTCGGGCACGTGTCGGCGCGAATCGCGGACGATCGGCTGCTCATGACGCCGCCGGTGCCGCTCGGGACGCTCGGCCCCGGCAGCCGGTACGCCGAAGTCCCGGTGGACGCCGCCGACCTGCCCGAGGGCACGCCGCGCGAGGCCTGGATCCACGTGGAGATCGCCCGCGCCCGGCCGGACGTACGCGCGATCTGCCGGGCGCAGCCGCCCACCGCCACCGCCCTGGCCTCGGCCGGGGTGCCGATCGTGCCGCTGCACGGGCAGGGGGCCTTCCTCGGTCCCGAGGTGCCCGTGTTCGACGACGCGGTGCTGGTCCGCGACCGCGGGCGCGGCCGGACGCTGGCCGAGCGGCTGGGCGATGCCCCCGCCCTGGTCATGCGGGGCAACGGCGCCGTGACCGTCGGCGCGAGCGTCGGCGAGGCCGTCGCCCTCATGTGGGTGCTGGAGGCCTCCGCCCGTATGAACGCCACCGCCGCCGCCTCCGGAACCCCTGTCCCCATCACGCCCGCCGAGCAGGAGGCGTGGCGGGCGGTGCGATCCGAACTGTCCACCCGAATCTGGTCCTACCTCCGGGAGTCGTCATGATCGAGCTTCAGGACATCGCCTACGTCCGCTCCGGCGCCGCCGACCTCGACACCGCATTACGGTTCGCGGTGGACGTCGTCGGCATGGAGCTGACCGCCCAAGAGGACGGCGTCGCCTACCTGCGCGCCGACCAGCGCCACCACTGCCTCGCCCTGGTCGAGGGCGAGTCCGGCGTCATCAGCTCCGGCTTCACGCTCCGCGACGAGGACGCGCTGGCCGCCGCCGAGACCGAGCTGGAGAAGGCCGGCGTCACCGTCGTCCGGGGCGACGCCGAAGCCGCCCGCTCCCGCCGGGTCAGGGACTTCCTGTCCTTCGACGACCCCTTCGGCAACCGCGTCGACCTCGTGATCGACCAGGTCACACTGACCGCACCGGTCCGCCACGGGCGCGAGGCCGGCATCACCGAGTTCGGCCACCTGTGCCTGGACGCCCCCGACGTGCGTGAGGCGTACCGCTTCTGGTCCGGCCTGTTCAACGCCCGCGTCTCGGACTGGATCGGCGACTGGGCCTGCCTCATGCGCATCGACCAGGTCCACCACAAGCTGGCCGTCTTCCAGGGCAGCCAGCCCGGCCTGTGCCACATCAACTTCCAGGTCGACTCGCTCGACGACGTGATGCGCAACTGGCACTTCCTGGAGGCCAACGGCGTCGAGATCGAGATGGGCCCCGGCCGCCACCCGCAGTCCACGGCCGTCTTCATCTACTTCAAGGGGCCCGAGGGGATCACCTACGAGTACTCCTGGGGCGTGCGCCTCATCACCGACGAAGACGCCTGGCGGCCCCGCTACTTCGACCCCGCCGAGCCGGGCTCGATCGACATGTGGCAGGGCCCGACGCGCCGCGTCCACACCCAGCCGCAGATCCGCCGCCCCCTCGGCCGGGACTGAGCCCCCGGACGCCCAAGCCCATCACCCGGCCGATCGCGGCGCGCCATGCACCTGCCGCCGCGCCGGTCGCCGCTCCCCGCACCTCACCCGGCCGGGACGGTGGCCACAGGAAAGCGAACGAACACATGAGTGAATGGACCATAGAGCGCACCGCCGAGGTGCTGCTGGAGGCCGAGCGGAACCGCGCCGACCGCGGCCCCATCACCGACGAGTGGCCGGGCCTGGACCTGGCCACCGCCTACCGGGCACAGGACGCGCTGCTGGCGCGCAAGAAGGCCGCCGGCGAGACGGTCATCGGGGTGAAGCTGGGCCTGACCTCGCGGGCCAAGCAGCGCCGCATGGGTATCGACGCGCCGCTGACCGCCTGGCTCACCGACGCGATGGTGCTGCCCGCCGGTGAGGCCGTCCGGCTGGACGAGCTGATCCATCCGCGGGTCGAACCGGAGATCGTCTTCGTGCTCAAGGACCGGCTCGCCGGTCCCGGGGTCACGGCGGCCTCCGCGATGGCGGCGGTCGGCGCGGTGTACGGCGGGTTCGAGGTGATCGACTCCCGCTACCGCGACTTCAAGTTCACGCTGCCGGACGTGGTCGCCGACAACGCCTCCTCCGCCCGTTTCGGGATCGGCCCGGTCGGGCGCACGCCCGAAGGGCTGGACCTGTCGCTGCTGGGCTGCGTGCTGGAGGTGGACGGGCAGGTCGTGGACACCGCGACCGGGGCCGCGGTCCAGGGGCATCCCGGCGAGGCCCTGGCCCTGGCCGCGAACTCCCTCGCCACGCGCGGGCTGGCCCTGGAGGCCGGGTGGATCGTGCTGACCGGCGGGATGACCGACGCGGTGCCGCTCCGGCGCGGCTCGTCGGTCACCGTACGCTTCGCCGGCCTCGGTACCGTCTCCGTGGCGGGGGTGTGACATGCCGCTGGTCGAGGTGACCCTGTCCGAAGGGCGCGATCCGGCCGCGATCCGGGCCCTCATCCACGAGGTCCACGCCGCCGTCGAGCGCTCCATCGGCGCGCCCGGCCAGAGCATCCGGGTGATCGTGCGCGAGGTGCCGCGCACCCACTGGGCGGCCGGAGACCAGACGCTCGCCGAACGCGACGAAGCCAACAAAAGGTGACTTGACATGGAATTCTTCGGTCACGTGATCGACGGCGCGGAGGTGAAGTCCGCCGGCGGCGAGACGTTCACCAGCGTCGACCCCTACACGCGCGAGCCCTGGGCGGAGGTCGCGCTCGGCGGCCCGGCCGAGGTGGAACGGGCCGTGGCCGCGGCGCGGCGGGCGTTCGACGAGGGGCCCTGGCCGCGCATGGGCCGCGCCGAACGCGGCAGGCTCCTGCACCGCCTGGCCGACCTCATCGTTGCCAACGCCGACCGACTCGGCCTGGCCGACACCCGTGACATGGGCAAGCCCATCAGCCAGAGCCGCGGCAACGACGTGCCCCGGGCCGCCGACAACTTCCGGTTCTTCGCCGACCACGCCCGCCTGACCACCGCCGAGACCCTGCCGATGGACTCCGGCCACCACGCCTACACCCGCTACGACCCGGTCGGTGTCGCCGCCGCCATCGCGCCGTGGAACTTCCCGCTCATGCTGGAGACCTGGAAGATCGCGCCCGCACTGGCCTGGGGCAACACGGTCGTGCTCAAGCCCGCCGAGGACACCCCCGCCTCCGCGACCATCCTCGCCCGGCTCGCGCTGGAGGCCGGCCTGCCGCCCGGCGTGCTCAACGTCGTGCACGGCTACGGCCCGGACTCCGCCGGCCAGGCGCTGACCGAGCACCCCGGGATCGACCGCATCACCTTCACCGGTGAGTCCACCACCGGGCGTGTCATCTCCGCCGCCGCGGCGGCGCACCTCGTGCCCGTCAGCCTGGAGCTCGGTGGCAAGGGCGCCAACGCGGTCTTCGCCGACGCCGACCTCGACAACGCCGTGAACTGGTCCATCCGGGCCATCTTCACCAACGCCGGCCAGGTGTGCCTGGCCGGTTCCCGGCTGTACGTCCAGCGCCCGGTCTTCGAGGAGTTCATGGCCCGCTTCACCGCCGCGGCCGAGGCGATGCGCCTGGGCGACCCCAAGCTGGACACCACCGAGCTCGGCCCGCTGGCGTCGGAAACCCACTACCGCAAGGTCCGCGGCTACGTCGAGACCGTCTCCGACGAAGGCGGCACCGTCCACTCCGGCGGCCTCGGCGACGGCTGGTTCGTCCGCCCCACGGTCATCACCGGCATGCCCGCCACCGGCCGCCACCAGCGCGAGGAGATCTTCGGCCCGGTCGTCACGGTGACCCCGTTCGACACCGAGGACGAGGTCGTGGCGCTGATGAACGACACCCGCTACGGCCTCAACGCGATGCTGTTCACCGAGAACCTGTCCCGAGCCCACCGCGTCTCCGCCCGGCTGCGCGCCGGCACGGTCTGGGTGAACTGCTTCTTCATCCGCGACCTGCGCGCCCCGTTCGGCGGAGTGGGCGACTCGGGGGTGGGCCGCGAGGGCGGCACGTTCAGCCGGGAGTTCTTCACCGAGCCGAAGGCCGTCGTCATGCAGATCACCTGATCCCGGGCGGGCGCCGACGTCGCGCAACCGGCCGTTTATCAGAGCGGCCCGATCACCCTGGGGCATGCCGAGGAGGAGGCCGGGCACCTGCCTGCCACGCCCCGGCGGCCCCGCGACGTGCGCCGGGGGCTTGGCGGCGGGAGACCGGCTATCTGCCGCGGCCGCGCAGTGTCCCCCGGGTGGCGGGCCGGGCGGCGCCCAGCAGCATCGTCTCGGTGATCAGGGTGTACGCGCTCCCCCAGGCGGCTTCGGTCTCCTCGGTCCAGTCGTCCCCGAGCGCCTGCCCGATCGCCTCGAACAGCACGGCCCGCACCTGCGCGTAAGAGGCCACGCGCACCCCGTGGGCGGCGTGCCGGGCGCCGAGATGGCGGGCGCGCTCCACGAACGACCCGAAGTCGGGGATCGCCCGGACGATCAGCTCCAGTTCGTCGGCGAACTTGCGCCGCTGGAGCGCGATGTCGGCGGAGAACAGGGGCCGCAGCTCGGGATGGCGGGCGAAGAGGCGGGCGTAGAAGTCGTCGGCGACCTCCTCCATCCGCGGCCGCAGCCGGTCGACGCCCGCCAGGACGATCGCCACCTGTTCCGGCATCATGGGCAGGCCTCCTCGACGACCAGTGCGGCCAGCTCGGCCTGGCCCGTCACGCCCAGCTTGCGGTAAATGCTACGCAGATGATCTGCGACGGTGTCGAGGGGGAGGACAAGGTCGCGGGCGATCTGCGGCTCGGTCTGGCCCTTGGCGGCGCGCAGCGCGACCCGCTGCTCGTGCCCGCTCAGCATGCCCGGGGCCGCCGGATCACCGAGCGCGGGCGTGCGCGCCCCCTCGCAGCGTTCCCGCAGCTCGGCCGCTGCCAGGAGATACCGTGCGGCGGTACGCGGACCGGACAGGCGGGCCGCCGCGGACAGCGCCTCCGCCGCGAGCAGGTCGGCGCCGAGCGCGCGCAGCCTTCCGGCGGCCGCGGCCAGGCCGGCCGGGTCGCCGGCGGGCCCCGGGGGGGGGGGGGGGGGGGGGGGGGGGGGGGGTTTGGCC
>NZ_BAAAVI010000082.1:0-33026 GCF_039534445.1 Streptosporangium fragile
CTGCGCAGCAGCTCGCCCCGGTACCGCTCCCGCATCCGGCCCAGGAGGTCCAGGCTGTACAGCAGCCGGGCGTGGGCCGCCCCGCACGCCCTGGCCGCCACCGGCCCCGCGAGGACCAGCGTGTCCCAGACCACCAGGTCCGGCCGCCACGCCCGGGCGAACGCCACGAGCTCGTCCATGGCGGGCTGCGGGGAGAGCGACGTGAAGGCCAGCGTGGTCATCACGGTGAACAGGCCCTGCATGTAGTCGTAGGTCAGGGCCTCGGGAGGGAGCCCGTCGAGCTTGAGCAGCAGTTCGGGGTCCGGGGCGTCGGAGTTCGCCTGCTCGGCGGCCTCGCGGTGCCGACGGTTCTCCTCCACCATCCCCGCCTGGTCGAGCTCCGGGCCGATCGGCACGGCGGTCAGGCCGGTGCGGGTGATGTCGTCGACCAGCTCGGGCTGGCTGGCCACGCACACCTCGTGCCCCGCGGCCCGCAGCGCCCACGCCAGCGGGACCTGCGCATACGCATGCGCCTTCGTCGGTAGCGTCACGAACAGGACTCGCACGGCGTTCTCCTCGAAGCTCGACGAAGCTCAACGAAGCGGAGCGGCCGGAGTGGCGGCGCGGGGCCCTCAGGGCGTCGCGGGGCCGGAGGTGCCGGCGATCCGCTCCGCGTACTCCTTCGCGTGGCGCATCGTCGCGGTGCTGTTGCGGCCGAGGGCGTTCCGGATGAACGCGCGGGCGTCGGCGACCGTCGCCCCCTCCCCCAGCACGGACGGGACCGCCCGGGGCTCGATGACGACCGTGTGGACCGAGGTGACCGCGACCCCGTCCGCGTCCTCCTCGATCAGCCACTGCCCCGTGTGCACCGACATCAGCGCGGGGGTCTGGAGCTGCTTGTACACGATCCTGTCGTGGGGGAAGCAGATGCGCACCGACTTCGTGGTGTGGGTGGCGCCGTCCGCCGTCCGGGTGTCCATCTCCAGGGTCTGCACGTTCGGGGTGTCCTCCGTCAGCGCGACCCGGGCGACGTGCGGGAGCCGCTCCTCCCACCGACCGGCCTCGTAGATGAAGTCGTAGACGTCCTTCGCGGCGCCGGCGACCCGCACGACGTCGTCGAAGGAGAGCACCAGGTCCTCGCGCCCGCGCTCGGCCACCGACCGCAGGGCGGCCAGCTCCGCGTCGCTGTTGCGGTCCACGGCCCGCCGTATCCACTCCACCTTCTCCGGGTCGTTCCCGACGGCCTGGAAGTCGTGCAGGAGCCGCACGCGGGTCAGTTCCTCCGACAGCGGCTCGATCAGCCACTCCCCGCCCATCGCGGCCACCGGAGGCTGGGAGACCTCCTGGCGGAAGCGGACGCGCAGGCCGTCCCGGTCGAGGTGGCGCCGGGAGGTCCAGCCCTTGACCTCCCCGTTGGCGGTCGCCCAGATGCGGATGCGCTCCTCGGTCTCGCCGCGCTCCACGTGGTCGGCGAACACGGTCGGCGGGAAGGCCCGGGGCCATTCCGTGACGTCCGCGATGAGGCCGAAGACGTCCTGGGCCGGAGCGGCCACCGTGATCTGGTGCTCGGTCCGGTGTGTAGTGCCGTGCGGCATCTCCTGCATCCCGTTCCTCCCTGTCTGTTTGCCGTTCTCCGTCTCGCGCGGCGCCCCGGGGCGGTCAGTAGTTCCCGAGGCCGCCGCAGACGTTGATGGCCTGGGCGGTGATGGGGCTCGCCGGCTCGCTGATCAGGTAGCCGACCAGCCCGGCCACCTCCTCGGGCGTGCTGTAGCGGCCCAGCGGGATCTTGGCCTGGAACCTCTCCAGGACGTCGTCCTCGGTGGTGTCCCAGACCTGCGCGTACCCCTGGCGGACCCGCTGCGCCATCGGCGTCTCCACGTATCCGGGGCAGACCGCGTTCACGGTGATGCCGGTCCTGGCCAGCTCCAGGCCGAGGGCCTTGGTGAAGCCGACCACCCCGTGCTTCGAGGCCGAGTAGGGAGCCCCCAGCACCACGCCCTGCTTGCCCCCGGTGGAAGCGATGTTGATCACCCGGCCCCGGCCCCGCTCCAGCATTCCCCCCGTGGTCAGCGCCGCCCGGGTCACCCGCAGCACGCTGTTGAGGTTCGTGTCGATGACGTCCAGCCACAGCTCGTCGGCGATCCGGGCGGTGGGCCCGCCCCCGCTGCGCCCGGCGTTGTTGACCAGCACGTCCACCGGGCCGTACCGCTCGACGGCCGCCCGGACGAACGCGTCCACCTGCTCGGTGGAGCGCACGTCGCACGCCCGGCCGTCCGCCTCGACGCCCTCGTCGCGCAGCTCCTTCACGACGTGGGCGACGTTGTCGGCGTTCCGCGCACAGATGAAGACCCGCAGCCCGTTCCGGCCGAGCAGCCGCGCGACCGCCAGCCCTATGCCGCTCGTCGCCCCGGTGACGACGGCGGACCTCGTCTCTTCGCTGGTCATAAGCGCTCCCTAGGGTTCTGCCGGCCGCCGCGCCTGCCACGCGGGCCGCGCCGGGCTTCACCGCCGCGGCCTTCACGGGACGCCTCGGCCCGATCGCGGCGGGACCTTCAGGACGCGAGCGTCGCACCGGCCGCTCGCGGTGCGCTTGACGTCCGCACGGCGGCGGTCGTACGGGGACCACCGGCAGTCGAGTGACGCACGAGGGGGCGCGTCCCCACCCGGCGCGGCGGGACCGCCCGCGGCCGGGCGGCGGTGGGGACGGCCGGGCGCCCCGCCCAGCGATCGTTGAGCCCGATCCGAGACGCCCCGGACAAGCTCGAGGCAAACCGGTTCGCCCCCGGCCGGCCGTACGAGGCACGCGACACAGGAAGAGGAACGGTCAATGCCGAAGCCGAGCACCAATCTGACGGAGCGCCTCATCCTCGCCGGGACCGCTCCGGACGAGGAGATCAACACGCTGGTCAAGGACGCCGGGCTGGACGCGGTCGTCGCGGCCCTCGTCGAGGAGATCCTGTCCCGCTGCGAGCAGCCGGTGAACATCAAGGCCGTCAACGTCGCCCTCGACGTCACGCACGGGGACGAGCAGCGGCGGACCGTCCTGCGCGTGCACCGGGACGAACCGATCCGGGTGCTGGACGAGTCCGCGCCGGTGGTCTGGAGCCGCCTCGGCATCACCGCGACGGACCTCATCCGGCGCCTGTACGGCAGGACCGATCACCGCCGCAACGGCGACTTCCACAACTCGTTCCTCCCGGACGCGCCGTCCCCGCAGGACATGTACTTCGAGCTGCCCGAGATCTTCACCTCCGCGACCCAGGCGACCGGCACGATCATCGCCGGATGCGCCGCCTACGGCGCCGACCTCGGCAGCCTGTCGGTCCGGTGCGGGTCGGACAAGTGGGCGAGCTTCCACTGGTACACGCCGCACTACGAGCGGCACTTCGCGCGGCTGCGCGACGAGCCGGTGCGCGTGCTGGAGATCGGCATCGGCGGCTACGACGAGCAGCTCGGCGGCGGCTCGCTCCGGATGTGGAAGAGGTACTTCCACCGCGGCCTGATCTTCGGGCTCGACATCTTCGACAAGACCGAGCTGACCGAGCCCCGGCTGACCGCGCTGGTCGGCGACCAGAACGATCCGGACGGGCTGGTGGCCCTGGCGGAGCGGTACGGCCCCTTCGACATCGTCATCGACGACGGAAGCCACATGAACGAGCACGTCCACACCTCGTTCGCCGCCCTGTTCCCCTACGTCCGCGACGGCGGGGTCTACGTGATCGAGGACATGCAGACGTCCTACCTCCCCAGCTTCGGCGGCAGCCCCGACGACACGGCCGGGCCGGGCACCTCGATCGGGCTCGTCAAGCGGCTCCTGGACGACCTGCACCACCGCGAGCGCCCGCGCCGGGCCGGCGAGGAGCCGAGCCCCACCCAGCGCTCCGTGACCGGGGTGCACGTCTACCACAACATCGCCTTCGTGGAGAAGGGCACCAACGGGGAGGACGGGCTGCCCGGATGGATGGACGTGGCGGCGTGGGACGCCCTGGGGGCGACCGACGCCTGACCGCCGAGACCCGAGGAGTTCCGAGGAGTTCTGATGCGTGTGCTGTTCACGGTGTCCTCGTGGCCGACCCACTATTCGGCGATGGTGCCGCTCGGGTGGGCGCTGCAGGCCGCGGGACACGAGGTCCGCGTGTTGTGCCCGCCCTCGCAGGTCGGCCCGGTCAGCGAGGCCGGGCTGCCTCCCGCCCCCGTGCTGGGCGGCATGGACGTGGTCACGCGGTTACGCCTGCAGTACTACGAGGAGGCGGTGGAAGGCGTGTGGCCCTACCCGTGGTTGCCGTTGCACCCGCTGACGGGAGAACAGCTCGGCGACCTCGACGACTTCGACGTCGCCGGTTTCCGGGAGAGCGTCGCGCCGGAACTCGACGCGAGGACCGCGCGGAGCTTCGACGCGGCCGTCGAGTTCGCCCGCGCGTGGCGGCCGCACGTCGTGCTCCACGATCCGGCCAGCCTCGAAGGGCTGCTCGCCGCCCGGGTGGCCGGCGTGCCGTCCGCGCTGTGCCTGTGGGGGCCGGTCGGCACGCACGAGGCCGAGCACATGCGCATCGTGCCGACGGATCACAGCGGCTCGTTCCCCCGGTACGGCCTGGGCGAGCTGAGCCTCGACATGATCGAGAACGTCGTGGACCCCTGCCCGGCCTCCCTGGCCCCGCCGACCCCGGCGCGGCGCCTGCCCATGCGGTACGTGCCGTACAACGGCAACCGGCCGGCCCCGGCCTGGCTGCTCCAGCCGGCGGACCGGCCGCGCGTCTGCGTGACCTGGTCGACGGCGCTGTCCACGGTGTCCGGGCCGAACTCCTACCTGCTCCCCGAGGTGATCCACGCCCTGCGGGACCTGGACTGCGACGTGATCGTCACGGCGACGCCCGCGGACGTGGCCGCGCTCGGCGCGGTGCCCGTGTCGGTGCGCGTCGTGGAGCACGTGCCCCTGCGGCTGCTGCTCCCCGGCTGCGACGCCGTCGTCCACCACGGCGGGAGCGGCAGCACGCTGACCGCCCTGTGCGCCGGGATACCGCAGTTCATCGCGACCTTCGCCGCCGAGCAGACCGTCACCGGCGAGCGCGTGGCCGCCGCCGGCGCCGGCCGGCACATGCTCGGGCACCTCGCCGACCGCGACGCCATACGCGCCGCGGTGGGCGAGCTCCTGTCCGACGGTTCCTACCGGGCCGTCGCGACCGCGCTCCGCGACGAGATCCTGACCCGGCCCACCCCGGCCCGGCTGGTCGGGTCGCTGGAGGAGCTGGCCGCCGCCTGAACCGGCGCGCGCGGGGGACGCGGGCATCCCGCCCCGCGTCCCCCCGCGGGATCATCCCTCGGCGCGGATCGACAGCGCGTGACGGAAGACGTCGCGAGGGTCCCAGCGCCTCTTGGCCCGCCGCAGGGCGGGGTAGTTGCCGCCGTAGTAGAGGGTGTGCCACGGCACCCCGGAGGTGTTCCAGCGCGGGTCGGCGAGGTCCACGTCCGGGTAGTTGATGTACGCGCCGGCGTTGGCGGGGCCGGGCGCGGGGACGCCCCCCGTGTCCGCGTGCAACTCCCGGTAGAACTCGCGGATCCAGGCCAGCTGCCGCTCGCCCCCCGCCGGGTCGCCCCACATGGTCTCGTAGACGGCGCTGAAGAGGGCGTCGCGGTGCGGCATCGCCGTCGCCGAGGACTCCACCGCGTTCATCCTCCCGCCGAGGAGGGTGAGGTTGACCGAGGTGCCCCAGCGGTCTCCCCCGCTCTCGGTCAGGAACCGGTGCACGACCGCGATCTGCCGGTCCGACCACGGCCGGCGCAGGAAACCGGACTTGGTCTTGAACGACACCGTGCCGATGCCCTGGGGCACCGAGAGCGTGGCCTTCAGCCACGACGACGTGGACGTCTGCGACGTGTGCGGCACGTCGGTGCCCTTCGCCATCGCCGCCACGAAACGGTCCATGAGCCCGTCCGCGCCGGGCAGGCCACCGTCGAGTGCGGCGTTCACGGTGAGCGGGCCGTTCTCGCGGTGGGCCAGGGTGAGCCCGCTCATCAGGCCGGCGTACGGGGAGTCCGGGCCGGTGTTCTCCGCGTGCCAGGCGCCGTAGGTGCGCACGAGGCCGGTGAACGCCTCCTCCGTCATGCCCTCCCACTGCCAGGTCACGGAGGCGCTGAGGAGAGTGCCGGGCGGTGCGGGGAGGAGGCCGGAGGGGTCCGCGCCGCGGGCGTCCGGCGAACGCAGCCAGTACCGCGTGACGATCCCGAAGTTCCCGCCCCCGCCGCCCGTGTGCGCCCACCACAGGTCCCGGTTCGGATCGGAGGGGCTCCCGGTCGCCACCACCGCCCGCGCCCGGCCCGTCCCGTCCACCACGACGACCTCCACGGCGTGCAGGTGGTCGGCGGCCAGGCCGTACCGGCGCGACAGGGGCCCGTAGCCCCCGCCCGCGAGGTGCCCCCCGACGCCCACGCTCGGGCAGGCCCCGCCCGGCACGGTGACGCCCCACCCGAGGTACAGGGTCCGGTAGAGCTGACCGAGCGTCGCGCCCCCCTCCACGGCGAACGCCTTCCTGGCCGGGTCGAAGTACACGGCCTTCATCTCGGACAGGTCGATGAGGACCTGCACGCCGGGGTCGTCGACGAAGTTCTCGTAGCAGTGCCCGCCGCTGCGCACGGCGATCCTCTTCCCGGCCCGTACCGCGTCGCCCACGATCCGCACGACCTGCTCCGTGGAGCCGACGACGTGCACCGACTGCGGGCGGCCCGCGAAGCGGCCGTTGCGGCCCCGGGAGACGAGATCCCCGTACCGGGGGTCGTCCGCGTCGACGGTCACCGCGCCCAGCGGGGGCGGGCACGCCGCCGCGGCCTCCGGGCGCGCGCCCAGGACCGGCCCGCCGACGAGCACGCTCCCGCCCGTGAGGGTTCCGCCGAGGAACCCCCGGCGCGTCAACCCTGCCAATGCCACCACCGGCCTTCCCGATCGGCTCCGCACGGTCTGACGGGACGGCGGGCCGATCCCGTGCCGGTCGGCTCCGGGGGTCGGGCGCTCGCAGACGGTTCGTCCCTGCTCCGAGCTTCGGCATCCCGGCTCGCCGCGCGCTCGAACACCGCTGGAGCCGGGCCGGGCCGACGGCGGACGCGTCTAGGAGCGGCCCAGCGCGGTCAGCTGCTCCAGCACCGGCACGACGTCGCGGGGGGCCGGGGTGCCGAGCATCTCGGTCCGCAGCCGCGCCGCCCCCGCCGCGAACGAGGGCTCCCCCAGCACCCGGGCCAGCATGTCCCGCACCTCGCCCGCGGTCACCTTCCTCGCGTCGGGCACGCTCAGCCCGGCGCCGGCGTCCTGCACCCGCCGCGCCCAGATCCGGCTGTCCCAGTCCCCCGCCCTCGGGGGGAGGACGACCTGCGGGATCCCGTGCGTCAGCGCCGCCTGCAGGGTGCCGAACCCGCCCTGGTGGATGATCGCCGAGCAGCTCGGCAGCAGCTCGTTCAGCGGCACGAAGTCCACCACCCGCACGTTGTCCGGCACCCGGGAGACCCCCGCGAGCTGGTCGGCGTTCAACGTGGCCACCACCTCGGCGTCCAGGTCCGCCACCGCCTCCAGCAGATCGCCGATCGAGACCCGGTCGCCGCCCAGCACCTCCCTGACCGACAGGCCCAGGGTCAGGCAGACGCGGCGGCGCACGGGTGGCTCGCGCAGCCAGCCGGGGACGGTGGCGGGGCCGTGGTACGGCACGTGCCGCACCGGCACGTAGTGGTGGTCCACCGCCAGCCGCATCGACGACGGGAGCGGGTCGACGGTCCACTGGCCCATGACCATGTCCTCGCCGAACGCGCAGCCGTACCGCTCCAGCACCGGGCCCAGCCACTCCTCCAGCGGGTCCTCGCGCAGTTCCGCGGGCCGGCGCCGCACCGCGTCCAGGTAGCGCTCGCGCATCCGCCCGATCACGTCGAGGCCGAACATCAGCCGGGCGTGGGCCGCCCCGCACGCGCGGGCCGCCACCGGGCCCGCGTAGGCCAGCGTGTCCCAGACCACCAGGTCCGGCCGCCAGGCGCGGGCGAACCCGACGAGGTCGTCCATGACCTCCGGCGGCGAGATGCCCTGGAAGACGAGCGTCCAGGCGGTGTGCACGGCGTGCATGTAGTCGTAGGTGAGCCTCTCGGGGCGGAGTTCGGCGAACTCCAGCACCTCCTGCCACGACTCCCAGGGCAGGGACTCCTGCTTCTCCTCCCTGATGTACGCCCCGGGGTCGAACGGTGGGCCCACCGGGACCGCGGCGAGGCCGGCCCGCGTGACGTCGTCCATCATGTTGGGCCGGTTGGCGACGTGCACCTCGTGTCCGGCCGCCCGCAGCGCCCAGGCCATCGGCACCTGGGCGAAGATGTGCACCCTCGCGGGGGGCGTGAAGAACAGGACCCGCATGGAACTCTCCTTGAGGCCGGTCAGAGCGGGATGTTGCCGTGGGCGCCGCGCCCGGCGGGGGCGGCGGCGAGCGCCTCGGCCAGCTTGCGACGGGTCTGCGCCGGGTCGATGACCTCGTCGATCGCACCCTGCGCCACGGCCACGTGGAGCCCCCCGCAGGTCCGTTCGTGCTCGGCGACGAGGGCGGCCCGCAGCGCCTCGCGCTCCTCGGCCGGGGCCGCGGCGAGCTCGCGCCGGTACAGGATGCGCACCGCGGGCTCCGCCCCCATGACGGCCGCCTCCGCCTCGGGCCACGCGAAGACCGCCGTCGCGCCGAGCGCGCGGGAGTTCATGGCGATATAGGCACCGCCGTACGACTTGCGGGTCACCAGCGTCACCCGGGGGACCACGGCCTCGGCGAAGGCGTGCAGCAGCTTGGCGCCGCGCCGTATCACCCCCTCCCACTCCTGTCGCACGCCGGGCAGGAAGCCCGGGACGTCCACGACGACCAGCAGGGGGACTCCCTGGGAGTCGCACATCCGCACGAACCGGGCTGCCTTCTCGGCGGCGAGCGAGTCCAGGCACCCGCCCTTGCGCAGCGGGTTGTTCGCCACCACGCCGACCGCGCGGCCGCCGAGCCGGCCGAGGCCGACCACGATGTTCGGCGCCCAGGCGGCCTGCAGCTCCTCCAGGCCCCCGGCGCCGTCGTCCAGGATGCGCCGGAGCAGCGGCTTGACGTCATAGGCCTGGTTGGGGCGGGCGGGCAGCAGCGGGCGCAGGTCGTCCTCGTCGCGCACCAGGTGCGGATCGAACATGCCGGGCCGGGTGAACAGCGTGGTGATGCGCCGGGCCCGGGCGTAGGCGTCGGGCTCGGAGGCGGCGCGCACGTGGACGACACCCGAGCGGCGCCCGTGCGGTTCCGGGCCGCCGAGGTCGGCCATGTCGACCTCCTCGCCCGTGACGTCGCGCACCACGTCCGGCCCGGTCACGAACATGCGCGCGTCCGGCGCCATGATCACCAGGTCGGTCAGGGCCGGGCCGTACGCCGCGCCGCCCGCGGCCGGGCCGACCACGACGGAGAGCTGCGGCACCCGGCCGGAGGCCCGGACGATCGCGGTGAACACGCGCCCGACGCCCTCGAGCGACCGCACACCCTCGCCCAGGCGTGCCCCGCCGCAGTGCCAGATCCCGATGACCGGGCAGCGTTCGCGCACCGCCGTGTCGATCGCGGCGACGATGTCGTCGCAGCCGGCCGCGCCCATGGCGCCGCCCATGAGGGTGGCGTCCGTGCAGAAGGCCACCACCTTGGCCCCGTCGACGAGGCCGCGCACCGTGTGCACCCCCGTGTTGCCCGGTTCCCGCAGCGGGGTGCCGGAACCCGGGTCCAGGAGCTGGGACAACCTCCGCGCCGCGTCCCGGAGGCCCGGGTCCGCCACCGACCGGCGACCGATCGCGGAAGCCCTCATCGTTCCCCCTTCGCCGTCGTCCGACATCCGGGATCAATCTAGGGAGCGACGATGCAGAACCCCTTGAAAGGCGCTGGAGGCCCGCTGAAGCCGGATCCCCGCCCCGCGACCGGTCCTCCCGTGCCGCGCCCGCGCCGGTCACGCCGTGACCCGTCCGACGGCGCGGGTGCGGTCCGGAGGCCGGCGGGGGTCACTCGCCGACGCTCATCAGCCTTCTGGGGCCGACGGCCTCGGGCGGTGCGGACGGTCCGCAGGCCGCGACGGGGGGTACGGCCGGCCGGGGCGGGAGGTACGGCTGCTCTCCCTGGGGTCCGGGGTCCAGCGCCATGGTCAGGCGCTCGCGGGCGTAACTCAGGATCAGCTCGGGGAACCGGTAGCGGATCTCGCCGTCCTTGTACTGCGTCACCCTGATCAAGCGGTGCTCCACCAGGCTTTCGAGGGCGGACTGGATGTCGGCGGCGTCCCAGCCGAGCAGCTCGGCCGCCTCGTGCGCGGTGAATCTCGGGGTCGGCAGCATGCTGAGCAGGCGGAAGACGGCCTGCTCCCGCCGGCTCAGGCCCGCGTAGCTGGAGTCGTACCTGGCCCGCAGATCGAGATCGCCGATGCTCAGCAGGTCGAGGGTCCGCGGCGCCCCGGACAGCCGCTCGGCCATCTCGGTGATCGACACCTCGGGCATCGTGGCCAGCCTGCTGCCGATGCACCGCAGGGCGAGGGGCAACCGGCCGCCCAGTTCCACCAGCCTGTCCGCCGCCCTCGGCGCCCGGTCCAGCCGGGCGCGCCCGATCACGCGGCCCAGCAGTTCGACGCCCTCGGCGTGGTCCATGACGTCGAGGTCGGCCTCCCAGCTCCCGGCCAGCCCGTGCAGCCTGCGCCGGCTGGTGACGACGAGGGCGCACCGCGGATCGCCCGGGATCAGGTGCCGCACGTCCGCCGAGGACGACGCGTCGTCCAGGACCACGAGGAGCCTCCGGCCGGCCGTCACCGAGCGGAACAGCGTGCTCCGCTCTTCCAGGCCGTAGGGGATGTGCGGCTCCGGAACCCCCATCGCCTGGAGGAAGCCGCCGAGCACCTCCGACAGGTCTCGGGGCCGGCCGGTCGAGCCCCGCAGCTCCGCGTAGAGCTGCCCGTCCCCGAACCGGGGGCGCAGGCGGTGCGCGAGGTGGATCGCCAGCACCGTCTTGCCCACCCCCGGCATACCGCTGATCGCCACGACCGGGGTGGCGGTCCGGTCCCGCGCCGCTCCGGCGGACGCGAAGCCCGAGAGGATCTCTTCGACGATCGAAGCGCGCCCGGTGAAGTCCGCGATGTCGGCGGGGAGCTGGGCGGGAGGTCCCAGCGGCGGGACCACGGCGGCGATCGGCTCGGCCATGGCGGGAGCGGCCGCGGCAAGGGCGGCCTCGGCGAGATCGGCCGCGGCGGGGTCGCCGGGGGCGTCGTCCGCGGCGGGCCCCGGCTCCGCCCCGCCCGCCCGGGGCGCGGCGGGCGCGTCGCGCGGCGGGAAGGGCGCGGGTACCGCGACGTCCGCGCTCCGGCGCGGCACGACGGTGACCCGGTCCTGCTCGAGCGGCTCGCCGAGCGGGGCGCCCGCGAGCAGCGCCTGGTGGAGCTCCCGCAGTTCCCGCCCGGGGTCCAGGCCGAGGTTCTCGATCATGTTCTCGCGCAGGACGCGATAGACCTCCAGCGCCTCGTGGCGGCGCCCCGAGCGGTGCAGGGCGATCATCAGGGACGCGTGGAGGTGCTCGTGCAGCGGATAGGTGAGCACCAGCGACTTGAGCTCGCTGACCAGCTCGCGGTGGCGCCCGAGCTGGAGGTCGGCCTCGATGCGGAGTTCCAGGGTTCGCGACCTCAGCTCCTCCAGCCGAGTCGCGTAGGAGGACAGCAGCCCGCCCTGGACGACGTCGACCAGCGCCTGGCCGCGCCACATGCCGAGTGCCCGCCGCAGGGTCTCGGCCGCGCCGGCGGCGTCGCCGCTCTCCAGCGCGGCCTGGCCGAGGGCGGCGTCCCGTTCGAAGCGGTGGAGGTCGATCGAGCTGTCGGGGATCGTGAGGACGTATCCGCCCGGCCGGGTGCTCAGGATCTCCTCCGCGCCGGGCTCGACCAGGATCTTCCGGAGTTTGTAGATGTAAGTCTGGAGCGTCGTCATGGCGCTCATGGGCGGACTTTCTTCCCAGAGCTCGTCGATAAGCTCGTCAGTCCGTACTACCGTATTCCTGCGAAGCAGCAGGAGAGAGATGACCTGACGCGGTTTGGACGCAGTCGGCAGAACGTTATGCCCGTTGCAAAGTATCTCCACTGGACCAAGCACGCGAAAATCCACGGAGCCCCCAAGCTGAACAATCGGTGCAGACCTCATCGAAACTAACTAAGCCCTTCAACCATCACAAGACAGTCACACCGAAAGTCCTCTGACAGCGTCTCGTCAGCCCGCCCCGGCGCGACCGAAAGTTCCCGGGCGGCGCTCCGCCCCGCGGCACGGCACGGGTCACCGTTCGCCGCCTCCGGACGTCCTCGCCTCCCGATCCGGCCGGTCCCGCCTCGGCGACTGGCGCTTCGGGCGGGCCCCCTGCGCCGGCCCGGCGGGGCCGGACTGGCCCGAGGTCCCCGCCCCGACCGTGATCAGCGACGCGGCCACCGCCTTGTTCACCGCGTCGATCCGCGAGACGGCCTCCAGCTTGCCGAAGATCTTGCCGAGATGCCGCTTGACCGCCGCCTCGGTGAGAGAGAGCTGGGCGGCGATCTGGGCGTTGCTCAGGGCCTCCGCGGTGAGCTGGAGGATCTCGCGCTCCGTCGCGGTCAGCACCTCCTCGGCGGGCCCGCGCAGATGGAGCAGGCTCTCCTGGGAGACCGAGAGCACCACCCGGGTGTCGTCGGCGGAGACGCTGCGGATCGCGGCCACGAGTTCCTGCCGGGTGGCGCTCTTGAGCAGGTAACCCCGGATGCCCGCGTCCAGCAGGCTCCGCAGCAGGTGCGGGCCCTCGAACATGCTGAGGACGACCACGGCCGTGCCGGGCGAGAGCGCCCGGATCCGGCCCACCGTGGTGACGGCGTCGTCTCCGGGGATGCCGATGTCGAGCAGCACGACCTGCGGCCTCATCTCGGCTGCCAGGGCGACGGCGGTACGGCTGTCGCTCGCCTCGCCGACGACGACCATGTCCTCCTGGGTCTCCAGGATCTCCCGAACGCCGTCCCGTACCAGCGCGTGGTCGTCGACGATCAGGATCGCCGTCCGCGCCGGATCAGGCATCGCCGCGCTCGGGAATCGGGACGAAGAGCTCGACATGGGTGCCCCTCCCCTGCACCGTGGACACGGTCAGCGCGCCGTTCAGCAGTTCGGCGCGTTCCCGCATCGCCGACAGGCCGATGCCCCCGCTCTTCTCCGCGGGATCGAACCCGGCGCCGTCGTCGTCGACGTACACACGCAGCTCGTGCGGGGCGATGTGCACGCCGATGACCACGAGCTTGGGACGGCCGTGCACGACCGCGTTGCGGACCGCCTCCCTGGTGATGAGGAACACCTCGTCCTTGACGGCGTTCGGCGCCCACTCCTCGTCCCCGTTGACGTTGAGGCGGAAGACCGCCTCGTTGGCCGGCAGCGCGGCGAACGCGGCCGACAGGGCCTTCTCCAGGTTCTTCACCGGCTCCTGCAACCGGAGCTCCGAGGTCGTCGCACGCAGGCTCCGCATGGCCTCCCGTACGGCGAAGCGCGCCCTCTCGACGCGCTCGGTGGCCTTGCCCAGGTCCGTTCCGCGTTCCCTGGCGACGTCGTACAGCTCCATCTGCCGGAAGGCCGTGTTGAGCCAGAAGCCCACCCGGTCGTGCAGCTCGCGGGTGATGCGGCTCCGCTCGTCGAGCTGGGCCTCGTGGACCTTGTTGAGCAGCCGGCCGGAGTAGGAGACCAGGCCGTCCGAGAGCCTCGACGTGATGCTCCGGTAGAGGACGGAGACCGCCAGCCCGAACGGGTCGCGCGACTCCTCGCCGAGATCCACGTAGGCGACCAGCCGGCGCAGCACGATGTCGAAGAACGCGTCCCAGAACAGCAGCGAGTCGCGGGGATGGGCGTCCCGCGCGGCGGCGCTCCCGCCGTTGCCGCCGGCCGCCCGCCGGTTGTTCTCGGTCACCCGTGCGTGCCCGGCCCGCAGGCTCTCCACCATGTCGGACAGGATCAGCTCGGCTTCGGCCAGAATATGACGGCGAGCCGCCGCGTCGTCGGCGACCGGCCCGCTCATCGTGTCGAGGACGCGCTCGCATGCGGCCCAGAATTCGGCCCTGTCCTTTTCCACGAGCGATGCCAGGTCCTGTGCCGCGCCCTCGGGCGTCGGCGGCGTTCCACCAGCCTCGATATCCTTTGTCACCAGAAGCCCCCGAACTCGTCGAATCCATTGCCGGTGCCCGGTCGCGATGAAGTGACGATGCGCGCCCTTACGGCAGGGTCGTTCGGTTCAGGAGAAGCCGCCTCAGCCATGTCGAGATGACCGCGTCAGCCGGCATCCGCACGAAATCCAACCTCCTTACCGCTCCCATCTCCTGATCGCTCGGCGTCGGCACGCCGGTCACGCATTCCGCTCCGGCCGGGAAAAGCCTGACAACTCTGTGCGGCCGCGAGGAGACACGATTCTCGGTGAGCCCCGGGGTTGGACAGCCTGGCGTAACAGATGGCGCCCGTGACGGCGTTGCGCCTGATCAGCAGCGGACTACTCCACTGACCCGCACTCGCGGCACGTCTCGCCTCCTTTCCGAACGAGGATCGCAATCGGCGGCAGCGAGGTCAACACTTGCGGGGGGATTCGCACAAAAGTCATTTTGCGTCACATTTCGATCACGCACGATAAGGGCTTACCCCGCCCCACACGACTGCCGGCGCGGGCGACATTCCCGATGTCCGCCCGATACCACATTCATAGATCGATGGGGAGCGGTTTTCTCCGACGGCAATGGTGGCCGATCAGGGCACGGCCCGGCGGGCCCGGGAAGGGACGAGGCGGGATGGGCCGGGCCGGAATGGGCCGGGCCGGGCCGGGCCGGACGGGGATGGGATGGGCCGGGCGGGGATGGGATGGGCCGGGCCGGGCCGGGACAATGCGAGCGCCGTCGCCCGCCCCGGCGGACCGGACGGCGGACCGGACGGCGGACCGGACGGCGGACCGGACGGCGGCCGGTAGGCCCCTTTCTCCGGCACGGTCGCGTGACGGACCGCCGACAGTGGCTGCTCTTCTTCCACAGCCGCGACAGCTTCGCGGGCACCCCGGCGAGGCGGCCTCCGGTGTCGCCCACGCGCTCCGGCCGCGCCGGCCGCCGGATCTCGCAGACCGACCGGCCGCCGGGGAGGCCGAGTGCGGGGACCAGCGATGGAGCACTGATCCCCGCCCCCGCTTCCCGGCCTCCCCGAGGCCTGTCACCCCGTTCCGGAGCCCGCACGGTCTTCCCGCCCCGCTACGCCTCGCAGTTGGGCTCGGACTCGCCGACGCAGGTGTCGAAGTCGGCACCGCCGTCGGTGATGTCGTTGCCGCCGTTGCCGAACAGGAAATCGTTGCCGCTGCCGCCGACGAGGATGTCGCGGCCGGAACCACCGGAAAGGCGGTCGGAGCCCGACGAACCGAAGATCTCGGCGAACAGGGCGGTGTTGTTGCGCACGGTGTCGTTGCCGGGCCTGACGTTGACCGTGACGGTCGAGACTCCGGGGCAGGAGACCACGCTGGGCCCCAGCTGGCTGCACCCCGCACCCGCGGTGACCGCGTGCAGGACGGAGCTCACGGTGACGTTGCCGCCGAACAGGTTGATGTCGATGCTGTCGTCACCGAACGTTCCCACGACGGACATGTTCCCGAACGACCCCACCGTGACGGTGGCCCCGGCCGCGTGGGCGGGTGTCGCGAGGGTGACGGTGGTGGCCAGGCCGGCCGCGGTCAGTGCCATGGTGGCGATGTGGCGCCGCATACGCGACATGATTGGGTATCCTTTCGGATTTCCGAGTTGTGGACAGTTCTCAGGTAAGCGGCCGTCCGGGAAATCGTCTGCGTCGTTATACACACAAGGAAAGGAAAAAGGCCGATCAACACGCCACACCACCATTGACATCAGCCCATAAATCCCTTATATCATTCCAATGTCGGACATATGGAATGTTTTATGGTAAATCACTAAAAATCACGGTCGCTCCGGGATGCCCGGTGGTGCGCGCAGGAGCGATCCGGGATCAGACCGCCTTGAAGAACCCGGCGTCGACGGCGACGTCCGCGCCGGTCGTGCTCCCCGAACGGGGCGAGACCAGCAGGGCGATCACGTCGGCGACCTCCTGCGGGTCGACGAGGCGGCCGGTGGTCAGCTTCATCATCTCCGGCGCGACGCTGTCCATCACGGTGTCGCGGTCGGTACCCGCCTGAGCGGCGATGATGTCGGCCGCGCCGCCCTCCTCGGTCCACCACGCGGTGCGCACCGGTCCCGGGGAGACCGTGTTCACGCGGATGCCCTGCGGGCCGAACTCCTCCGACAGCGCCTTGCCGAGGTTGTGCAGCCCCGCCTTCGCCGCGTTGTAGTCGACGTTCATCGGAGCGGGCTGCCGGGCGCTGCCGGAGGAGACGTTGACGATCGCGCCACCGCCCCGCCGGAGCATCGCCGGGATCGCGGCGCGGACGGCGCGGACCACGGAGAACAGGTTGAACTCGAACATCTCCCGCCAGTCCTCGTCGGTGGGAGCCAGGAACGAGAAACGCGGCAGGCGCACACCGGGCGGCGGACCGCCGGCGTTGTTCACCAGGATGTCGAGCCCGCCGAACTCCTCCACCGCCCGCGCCACGACCCGGCCGGGCGCCTCGGGGTCCATCAGGTCGACCGGCACGTGCACCAGGCCGTCCCCGGCCAGCTCGTCGAGCCCGGCACCACTCTTCCGGGACGCCGCCACCACGCGGGCGCCCTCCGCCAGGAGCGTCCGGGTGACGGCCAGGCCGATCCCCTTGGAGGCCCCGGTGACGACCGCGACCTTGCCGGAAAGCTGCAGATCCATGTTCTTTCCTCCCTGTAGATCATCTACGGTCAACGCTAGTTCGAACAAATGACCTAGATCCGGCAGGATTCGGACCGGCAATTCCACCGGCCGCGGGGCGGAGACAGCCTGGCCCGCCACCACCGGGCAGCGACAGGGAATCCGAAAGTTCCAACGGCTCTCATCCGGAGTCCGCGGTCGGCCTCACCCCTGAGAACGCTTTCCACCTGCGATGCCAAGGCCACGGACCACAGATCGGCGGGTTCCTCCGCCGCCCCGCGAGCGCAGGGGTGACGTCACGCCCGCGCCTGCGGCCCCGGTCGTCTCCATCACCGCCGGATCCCACCATTCCGATCCGCCATGAGGAAACCGGCCTGCGACGCCCCCACCCCCGTATCCGGAACAGCACAGAAAGGGCGCGCGGCACCGGCTGCGGCATGATGTCGACGCATGACGGCCACCGCCGGCGAGAACCCGGGGAACAGCCGAAAACCTGCGCTCGCGGCCTGTTCAGGCACCCTCTGGCACTTTCCTCGGGAGAGCGTGACGCCGATACGGTTCTCCCGTTGCCGGCGTCGGTGAATTCGGATACCACTTCGCCGTGCGGATATCCCTTCCCGAGGCATTTCTCATACGCGATTCGCGGAATTCCACGCCGTATCTTGACACCGTATTCAGCGCCACATGATGATCAACGCATGTTTTCCCGCGCAGGCGCCGTCACGGCAGGGCTGCTTGTGCTCGCGCTGACCGGGGCCTGCGGCGACGCCCGCGCCGCCGAACGAGGCCCGGTACCCACCGCAGCCGTGACGGTGTTCCCGTCGTCACCGTCCCCGACCATGCCCACCGCGGTCGCGCACCCGTCGAGCCCCGCCGCCGTCCCACTGCCGCCGCCCTTGGCGACGTCCCTGGCGCTGCCCATGGCGACCTCCGCGCCCCGGCCGGCGACCGGTCCACCGCGCTTCTTCGTCACCGCGAGGGTTCCGATCGCCCGGTTCCCGGGAAGGTCCAAGACGGCGACCTTCACCCCGGTAACACGAACAAGGACACGAGCACGACCCGCAGTCGCCCCGCCCGCTCGGGTGCCACCCGGCCGGCTCGGCGATCGGGACCGTGGACACACGCCCGAAGCCCCGGGTGACCCGCTCCGCCGAACCCGGAACGCCTGACCACCGCCTCTGCGGGCCCACGGAATCCGGCAACACGCACCAAAAACGCAATACGCCTTTCGCCTGCTCCCCCGCCGACCGATGACTACCCTTCGCAAGGGAAGGTCAACGGTGAGTAAAGAGGGCTCTCATGGGGCGAAGACTGGTCATGCTGGCGCTCGCGGGGGCGGGGGTGGCGGCTGTCGCGGGGGCGGTGCTGTTCGTGCCCGGCGAGCAGGGGTCGCAGGCGGCGGGGGCCGTCCCGCGGACACCCGCGCCGGAGGATCCGCTGACGAGCCAGGAGGTCGCCCGGGCCACCGCGATCGCGTCGGCCGGCTCCCGGGCGCACATGGCGGCCGGCCGCATCGAGCTGCTCTACGTCGAGCGCGACGACGACAAGGACGCCCCGGTCCGCCGGCGCGCCGACGCCTACCTGTACGACTACGGCACCGACCGGCTCATCGTGCGGACCGTCGACCTCGGACGGGGCAGGGTCGTGCGGGAGACCGTGACACGCGGGGTGCAGCCTCCGCCGTCGACGGCGGCGGAGACGACGGCCGCCGAGCTGCTGCTGGCCCACCGGCAGTACGGAAAGGGCGTGCGCGACGCCTTCGCCAAGGCGGGAGGCGGGCGTCTCGGGTCCGCGGCGGAGCTGGGGCTGCGCGGGCTGATCTTCACGCCGACCGGCGAGGACGGGCCCGCCCGGCGGTGCGGGGTCCACCGATGTCTGCGGCTGTTCGTCCGGCTGCCCGACGGCACCTGGCTCGACACCAGCCGGATCGTCGTCGACCTGTCCGCCAAGAAGATCCACACCTTGGAGTGGTGACCCGTGTTCCTCCGCCTCGCCCCCCTCGCCCTCTCCTGTGCCGTGCTCACCGGCGGCCTCATCGCGACGTATCCGACGGGGGCCGCCGGGCCCGCGTACGCCGCACCGGCCTCGGCCGCGCACGCACCGGTCCGGCAGGTGCCCGGGGCGAGGGAGGCCACGAGCGTGACCCGGGCCCCGGCGACGCCGTGCAACGCGCCGTACCGCATCGACAGGACCCTGCCGAACGGAGCGCGCTGGCAGCTCTGCTGGGAGATGCGCACCGTCGAGGGCCTGGCCCTCACCAAGATCGTCTACACCCCGCGGAACGGCCGGGCGACCGCCGTGCTGCGCAGCACCGCGCTGGCCCAGATCCACGTCCCCTACGACAAGGGCGAGCCCCGCTACCACGACATCGGGGCGCTCGGCCACGCCGCCGTCCCGCTGCGGGCCGCCGACTGCCCGCTCGGCGAGCGCCGAGAGCAGTTCGTCTGCGTGACGACCCGGGCGCGCGGCCATGCCTATCTCAAGTCCGTCCCCGAGGAGCAGAGCATCTCCGCCCAGGGGACCGACCTGGTGGTCTTCGCCGCCTTCCAGGTGGGGTGGTACACATACCTCGCCGAATGGGCCTTCTCCGACGACGGTGCGATCACCCCGCGCGTGGGGGCCACGGGGTCGCTGTCCGGGTTCACCACCACGCCGCAGTACGGCTGGCCGATCGGGGTGGGCGCCAGGTCGTTCGAGGCGAGCCACACCCACAACATCTTCTGGCGCCTCGACTTCGATGTGGCGGGCCGGGCGGACGACGTCGTCGAGCAGTACGACTTCACCGGGTCGGGCACGACGAAGCGCAGGATCAAACGGACCACCTTCACCCGGGAGGCCAAGGCCGTCAGCGAGCCGATGCGCTGGTGGCGCGTGGTCGACCGGCGGGTGCACAACACCGACCGGCACCGCGTCTCCTGGGAGATCAACAACTCTGACAGCGACCGGTACCGCGGCCCTGCCGACGAGGCCTTCACCCGCGCCGACGTCTACGTCACCGATTACCGCTCCTGTGAGCGCCTGGCGAGCGTCAACCCGTCCCCACGGTGCGCCGACTCCGTCGACCGCTACGTCAACGGCGAGCGGCTCACCGACCCCGTCCTGTGGGTCAACGTCGGCTACCACCACGTCGCCCGCGACGAGGACGCCGATCCCATGCCGACCCACTGGCAGGGATTCCGCATCACCCCCCGCGACGTCACGGCACGGAACCCGCGCTGATCCGGCCGCGGACACCACCGGACCGCGGCGCGGCACCCCCGGCCGACCGGCCGCGGACACCGCCGCGTCACGGCACGGAACCCGCGCCGATCTGCCGTATGGGCCACCGTTCCCTGTGTGATCAGCTCAGCCGCTGGAGAGTATCTCCATAAGACCCAACCAATAACAATCGGGACGTTCCTCCCCCACATATCCGCACGTTTTCGCAACACGCATGGTGATAGCGGACAAGGGCATGGGTTGTAGCGCCTGAGTAGGGCAGGGTAGGGGATATCGATCTACGGGAGTGACCCATGAACGCGCATTTGGACCTCGACCGCCTGGCCGGCGGCGCGCACCACGACCCGCACTCGATCCTCGGGGCACACCTGGGACCGGAAGGCGTGACCGTCAGGGCGCTGCGGCCGCTGGCGGAGAAGGTCCAGGCGGTGGTGGACGGCGTGGCGCACGACCTGAAGCACGTCGCCCACGGGGTGTTCGCGGTGACGATCCCCGGGCTCGACAAGATCCCCGAGTACCGGCTGCGCATCACCTACCCGGGCGGCGAGCCGTACGAGACCGGTGATCCCTACCGGCACTGGCCCACCCTGGGCGAGGTGGACCTGCACCTGATCGCCGAGGGGCGGCACGAACGGCTCTGGGAGGTCCTCGGCGCGCGGGTCATGCGCCACGAGGACGAGGACGGCACCGCGTTCGCCGTGTGGGCCCCCAACGCCCGCGGCATCCGGATCATCGGCGACTTCAACCACTGGGACGGCACGGCCTACCCGATGCGCTCGCTCGGCGGGTCGGGCGTGTGGGAGCTGTTCGTCCCCGGCGTCGGCGAGGGCGACCGCTACAAGTTCAGCATCCTGGGTGCCGACGGGGTCTGGCGGGCCAAGGCCGACCCGATGGCCCGGCGCACCGAGCTGCCACCCGCCACCGCGTCCGTGATCGACCACTCCCGGTACTCCTGGCAGGACGAGGAGTGGATGCGCCGACGCGCGGAGTCCGACGCGCTGCGGGAGCCGATGAGCGTCTACGAGGTGCACCTCGGCTCGTGGCGGCCGGGGCTGTCGTACCGGGAACTGGCCACCGAACTGGTCGACTACGTGACCGACATGGGGTTCACCCACGTGGAGTTCATGCCGGTGGCCGAGCACCCGTTCGGCGGCTCCTGGGGTTACCAGGTGACCTCCTACTACGCGCCGACGGCCCGCTTCGGCACCCCCGACGACTTCCGCCACCTCGTCGACCGGCTGCACCAGGCGGGCATCGGGGTGCTGGTCGACTGGGTGCCCGCGCACTTCCCGATGGACGACTGGGCACTGGCCAGGTTCGACGGCACGCCGCTGTACGAGCACGCCGACCCGGCCCGAGGGGAACACCCCGACTGGGGCACCTACGTCTTCGACTTCGGGCGCCGGGAGGTGCGCAACTTCCTGGTCGCCAACGCGCTGTTCTGGCTGCGCGAGTTCCACGTCGACGGGCTGCGCGTCGACGCGGTCGCCTCGATGCTCTACCTCGACTACTCGCGGCGCGAGGGCGAGTGGACGCCCAACCAGTACGGCGGCCGGGAGAACCTCGACGCGGTGGAGTTCCTCAAGGAGATGAACGCGGTCGCCTACCGGGAGGCGCCGGGCATCATCACCGTCGCGGAGGAGTCGACCGCCTGGCCGGGTGTCTCCCGGCCGGTGCACCTGGGCGGGCTCGGCTTCGGGTTCAAGTGGAACATGGGCTGGATGCACGACACGCTCGCCTACCTGAGGCACGAGCCGATCTTCCGGCAGTACCACCACCACCAGATGACGTTCTCCCTGATGTACGCGTACTCGGAGAACTTCGTGCTGCCGCTCTCGCACGACGAGGTGGTGCACGGCAAGGGGTCGCTGCTCGGCAAGATGCCCGGCGACGAGTGGCAGCGCTTCGCCAACCTCCGCGCGCTGTTCGCGTTCATGTGGGCCCACCCCGGCAAGCAACTGCTGTTCATGGGTGGGGAGTTCGGCCAGGGCTCGGAGTGGTCGGAGGAGCGCGGGCTCGACTGGTGGGTGCTCGACTTCGACGGGCACAAGGGGGTCCAGCGGCTGGTCCGCGACCTCAACCGGATCTACCGGGAGACCCCCGCGCTGTGGAGCTCCGACTTCTCCCCCGAGGGGTTCCGCTGGATCGACGCCGACGACGCGCAGGGCAACGTGTTCTCCTTCCTCCGCTACGCCGAGGACGGCTCGGCCGTCGCCTGCGTGGTCAACTTCTCCGGCGGCCCGCACGAGGGCTACCACCTCGGGCTGCCGTACGCCGGCACCTGGGAGGAGTCGCTGAACACCGACGCCTACGACTACGCCGGCAGCGGTGTGGGCAACCTCGGCGCCGTCGAGGCCGTCGAGGAGCCCCACCACGGCCTGCCGTACTCCACCACCCTGCGCGTCCCGCCGCTGGGCGCCCTCTGGCTCCGCCACACCGGTGTGCGGGAACCCGCCGCGGACGAGCGGGCAGTGGAGATCATCGAGGCCGCGGAGAAGCAGATCCTCAGCGAGCTGCCGGCCCGGGAGCGGACTCCGCAGGTTCCGGTGGAACCGGCCGTGGACGACCGCCCGGAGGGCCCGAAGGAGGCCGAGCCGGCCTGACCACAGATCGGCGGCATCAGGAGCGGCACCACGCTGAAGAGCGCGATCGCCACGGCTGAGAGGCTCCGCCGCGACCGCGGAACCACTGCGGCGCGGATCGCCGCCACCACGGCGTCTCCGGATCGCCGCCACCACGGCGTCTCCGAAGAAGCACGTCAACCGGGCGAGGCGGCGCCTTCCCGGATCCGGGCCGGTCACACGGTAGGTGACCGGCCCCTTCGCATACGGTGACCGGCCCCTTCGCATACGGTGACCGGCCCTTTCGCGTACGGTGACCGGCACCTTCGCCGCGCCGCCGGCGGGCGGCCGCCCCTCGACGCCCCGGGCGGGCTGCCTCCGTGCGCCGGGGCTCCCCCATGGCGGGCGCCCGCCCTCGTGTCTGCCCCGGCGCCCCGGCGGCCCTACCGGTCCGGCGGCCGGGCCGCCTGCCTTAAATCAGCCTTATATCCGCGAGCAAGGCATTGACCGCCCAGGAACAGCGATCTACGCTCTATAAATTAATAGGAAACTTTCCTTTAAATACGGGGGCTAGACACTATCTGACCTGGAGCGATCCTTGCGAAAAATCACCATCGGCTCCTTAGCCGCGGCAGCGGCGCTGCTCGTCCCGCTCGGGATCGGCACCGCGACGGCCGCCACGCCCGCCACCGCGACCTTCTCGAAGGCCTCAGACTGGGGTTCCGGTTTCGAGGGCAAGGTCACCGTGAAAGCCGGTACCGGCGCGCTGTCGAGCTGGAAGGTCGAGTTCGACCTCCCCGCCGGCACCTCGATCAGCTCCGCCTGGGACGCGGACATGACGAAGAGCGGCGACCACTACACCTTCGTCAACAAGGCCTGGAACGGCTCGCTCGCGGCGGGCGCCTCGGTGAGCTTCGGTTTCAACGGCGCGCCCGGCGGGCTGTCCGGCGTGCTGAACTGCAAGCTCAACGGCGCCGCCTGCGACGGCACCGGCAACCCCGGCCCCACCCCGACGCCGACGGTGACCCCCACCGTGGACCCGACGCCCACCCCGACGGTCACTCCCACCGTCGACCCCGACCCCTCGGGCAAGAAGATCGTGGGTTACTTCACCGAGTGGGGCACCTACGACCGCAAGTTCCAGGTGAAGAACCTGGTCGACAACGGGTCGGCGGCGAAGCTGACCCACATCCTGTACGCCTTCGGCAACACCTCCGGCGGCCGGTGCAGCGTCGGTGACGCCTACGCCGCCTACGAGAAGAGCTTCACCGCGGAGAACAGCGTGGACGGCGTGGCCGACACCTGGGACGCCCCGCTGCGCGGCAACTTCAACCAGCTCCGCAAGCTGAAGGCGAAGTACCCGCACATCAAGCTGATCTGGTCCTTCGGCGGCTGGACCTGGTCCGGCGGCTTCACCCAGGCCGCGGCCAACCCGGCGGCCTTCGCCGACTCGTGCCACGCCCTGCTCAACGACCCCCGCTGGGCGGGCCTGTTCGACGGCATCGACATCGACTGGGAGTACCCCAACGCCTGCGGCCTCACCTGCGACACCAGCGGTCCCAACGCGTTCAAGAACCTGATCTCGGCCCTGCGCGCCAAGTTCGGCCCCGGCAAGCTGGTCACCGCGGCCATCACCGCCGACGGCTCCACCGGCGGCAAGATCGACGCCACCGACTACGCCGGCGCCATCTCGAACCTCGACTGGCTCATGCCGATGACCTACGACTACTTCGGCGCCTTCAACGCCCAGGGCCCGACGGCCCCGCACTCGCCGCTGACCTCCTACCCCGGTATTCCGAAGGACGGCTTCAACTCCGACGCCGCGATCCAGAAGCTCACGTCCAAGGGCATCCCGGCGAGCAAGCTCCTGCTCGGCATCGGCTTCTACGGCCGCGGCTGGTCGGGCGTGACCCAGGCGGCACCGGGCGGCACGGCGACCGGTCCCGCTCCCGGGACCTACGAGCAGGGCATCGAGGACTACAAGGTCCTGAAGACCAAGTGCCCGGCCACCGGCACCGTCGGCGGCACCGCCTACGCCTTCTGCGGCGGCAACTGGTGGAGCTACGACACCCCCGCGACCATCGCCGGCAAGATGGCCTACGCCAAGAGCCGGGGTCTGGGCGGTGCGTTCTTCTGGGAGACCAGCGGCGACACCACCGACGGTGAACTCATCACCGCGATCGCCAACGGCCTCAAGTAATATTTCCACCACTCGGCCCTCCGTGCGCGTCACGCCGCGGGGGGTCGAGCATTTGCTGCAAAGATCCTCTGAATCCGGGACAAAGTCTTCACCGAGACCGTATGGCTGCCTAGACTCCCAATCGCCCGTTTGATCCCCCGGAGGACGTGTGCGACTTCGAGCCCTCGCGGCCATGGTGATCGTGCTTACCATCGCTCCCGCCGTACCGGCCCTGGCCGAGGATCCACCCGCTCCCCCCGTCGTCTCCGCGAGCCCGAGCCCGTCGGCCGCCCCCGCGGAGGGCCAGGTCCCACCCGCCGAGGCCCCGCCCGCCGAGAACCCACCGGCCGAGAACCCACCGGCCGACGGTACGGCCCCGCCCGCCGAAGATCCGCCCGCCGACGGCGGAACCCCGCCCGCGACGCCCAAGCTGGAGGCCGGGCTCGCCGCCGACGACGACGGGGCCCGGGTCATCGTGGAACTGGCCAGTCCCACGGAGGCGGCGCCGGTGGCCGGGGAGGCGCAGCAACTGCCCGGCGCCCAGATCGTCGCCGCCCCGCCGGAGACCTCGTTCATCGTCGTCGAGGCGACCGGGGAGTCCCTGGCCGAGCTGGCCGAGGACCCCCGGGTGCGCTCCATCCGGCGCGACCGAACCTTCTCCCCCGCCTCGCTGGCCTCCGGCCTGCAGGTGATCGGCGCCGACAAGGCGCACGCCGCGGGAGTGAAGGGGCAGGGCAAGACGATCGCCGTCATCGACACCGGGATCGACGCCGACCACCCCGATCTCGGGGGCAAGGTCGTGGACGAGGCCTGCTTCTCCTCGACGGACTCCGGCGCGCAGTCGCTGTGCCCCGAGGGCAGGACGACGGGCCCCGGCTCCGCCGACGCCGAGACGCCCGCCTGCGTCCACAACGGGGTCAACCTGTGCGACCACGGCACCCACGTGGCGGGCATCGCCCACGCCGTCGCCCCGGAGGCGGGCATCGTGGCGATCCAGGTCTTCAGCCGGATCAACGACTGCGCGGACGAGGGCGGCGTCTGCCTGACCGCCTACGAGTCCTCCCTCCTCCAGGCCCTCGACCACGTCGCGAAGCTCAAGGACAGCCGCCCGGACCTCGTCGCGGTGAACCTCAGCCTCGGCGGCGGCCTCTTCGAGGGAACGTGCGACGCCGAACCCGGGCTGGAGGAGTTGAAGTCCCGGATCGAGGCCCTGCGTGCCAAGGGTGTGGTCGCCGTCGCCGCCGCCGGGAACGAGGGCCTGGCCGCGGCCGGGGCGCCCGGCTGCTTCTCCGGCTCGGTGACCGTGGGCGCGACGGGCGACGACGACCAGGTTCCCTCCTGGTCCAACTACGGCTCCGTGCTCGACCTGTTCGCCCCCGGGTCGGAGGTCGACTCCGCGGTGCCGGGCGGCGGACGCCAGGTCTACAGCGGCACCTCGATGTCCACCCCGCACGTCACCGGCGCCCTGGCGCTGATGGCGGAGAAGTTCACCGAGGCCCCGGACGCGCTCGTCGACAAGCTCAAGGCGGCGGGCCGCCCGATCACCTACGGCGGGGTGACCACTCCGCGCCTCGACCTGAACGCGGCGCTCCTGGGCGCCGCCCCCTCGCCGGGCGTGTCCCAGGATCCCGCGCCGGGTGACGGATCCACGGACGACCCGGGTGACGGCTCGACCGACGACCCCGCCGACGACCCGGCCGACGACCCCAGCCCCGAGCCGAGCTCCGGCCCCTCCCCGTCCGCCACGCCGACCGAGCCGGAACCCACGCCGGTCCCGCTGCCGACGGTGACCGTCACGGTGACCGTGACCGCCAGCCCGCCCGCGGACCCCGCGGCGGTGTGCACGCGCGGCACGTCGGCCAGGACGCTCACCGCGGCGCAGTGGGCGGTGGAGATCACGCGGGGCAAGGGTCAGCTGCCGGACACCACGCTCAGCTGCTACCTGGGCATGGTGAGCAAGGCGAGCAGGGTCTTCTCCGAACTCACCCGTGCCTCCACCCTGGGCACGGCCTACCGGGTGCTCAAGCCCGCCAAGAAGACCGCGCGGACCAAGCTGGACAGCGAACTGCTGGCCGCCTGGCTGAACTGGGCCCACGGCGGGGTCAACTTCACCGCGAAGGTCGGCAAGTCCGCCACGCTCAAGCAGGTCCTCACCGAAACCGAGCAGAAGCGCCTCAAGGGCACATCCACCGCCGCATACACCTCTCTCCTGAAAAAGAAAGTGAACGCCAAACGCGCGGCATGAGCCCGGAATATGTCGCTTAGGGTGTGGGGCATGGACGCGACCAAGGTGATCATCGACACCGTCGACCGGATCCGGCAGCGGCGTACCGCTCCCCTGGTCCTTGAGCTCGACCTCACCGAGGGCCTCACCGAGGGTCCTCCGGCGGATCCGCTGGGCGCCATCCTGGCGATGCGCAGGACGAGCCTGAGCGACGTGCTGTCCGGGCTCAAACGCGCCCGTAAGGACGACCGCGTCAAGGCGCTGGTCGTCAAGATCGGCATCCAGCCGCTGGGGCTGGCGGTCGTCCAGGAGTTGCGTCAGGCCGTGGCCCTGTTCCGGGCGGCGGGCAAGCTGACGGTGGCGTTCGCCGAGACGTTCGGCGAGTTCGGCGCCGGTACCGTCCCCTACTACCTGGCCACCGCGTTCGAACGGGTCTACCTGCAGCCGTCGGGCGACGTCGGGCTGACCGGTGTGGCGATGGAGCAGCGCTTCGTGCGGGGCGCGCTCGGCAAGCTCGGGGTGGAGTACCAGCTCGGCCAGCGGCACGAGTACAAGACCGCGGCCAACACCTTCACCCAGGACCGCATGACCGAGGCCCACCGCGAGTCGATGAGCCGCATCACCGAGTCGGTCACCGAGCAGATCGTCGCGGGCATCGCGGAGGGGCGCGGGATCGACGCGACCAAGGCCCGCGAGCTCATCGACCGGGGCCCGTTCATCGGCGCCGAGGCCGTCGAGGCCGGGCTCGTCGACCGGATGGCCTACCGCGACGAGGTGTACGACGAGGTCAAGCGGTCCGTTGGTGACGACGCCATGCTGCTGTACGTCGGCCGCTACGCCAAGGGGCCGATCGCCAGGAAGCTGCCGCACCCGGGCGAGCAGACCGTCGCGCTGGTCCACGGCAGCGGCGCGATCCGGCTCGGCCGCAGCGGGCGCAGCCCGCTGGGCGGCGGCGGCGCGATGGGCTCCGACACGATCTGCGCGGCGCTGCGCGCGGCCCGGCGCGATGACAACGTCAAAGCCGTCGTCTTCCGGGTCGACAGCCCCGGCGGCTCGTACGTGGCCTCCGACGCCATCTGGCGCGAGGTGGTGCTGACCCGCAAGGCGGGCAAGCCCATCGTGATCTCCATGGGCGACCTGGCCGCCTCCGGCGGCTACATGGTCTCCATGGCCGCCGACGTGATCGTGGCCCAGCCGGGCACGCTCACCGGCTCCATCGGCGTCTTCGGCGGCAAGGCGGTCATCGGCGGGCTGCTGGAGAAGATCGGTGTGACCTCCGAGAGCGTCGGCGAAGGCGCCAACGCCGGGATGTTCTCCGCCACCAACGCCTTCTCGGAGGCCCAGTGGGCGCGGGTCAACGCCTGGCTCGACCGGGTCTACGACGACTTCGTGAACAAGGTCGCCGAGGGCCGGGGGCTGTCCCGCGAGCGCGTCCACGAGCTGGCCAGGGGTCGTGTCTGGACCGGCGCCGACGCCCGCGAGGGTGGCCTGGTCGACGAGCTGGGCGGTCTGGAGGACGCCCTGGCCCTGGCCCGTAAGAAGGCCGGTCTGCCCGCCGACGCCCCGGTGCGGTCCTACCCGAAGCTGAACCCGCTGGAGCGCCTGCGTCCGGCGGAGTCCAGCGAGGACAAGGCGGCAGCCCTGGCCCGGGTCCGTCTGGAGGCGTGGGGCCCGATCGCCCACCTCGCCGCCGAGCTCGGCCTGCCCTCGTACGGGCCGCTCATGCTTCCGGGCTGGTGGACGATCCGCTGAGCCTGGGCACCGCGGGAGGCTCCGCGACGGCCCGCCGGTCCCGGGCACCGCGGCGAGGGCGCGGGGCCTCGGGTGAGCGGCGGGCGTCGCAGCGGGGGTCGCCGGTGGTCAGCCACCGGTCGCCGGGTGGTCGTGGTCTTGCCAGTGGCCGACCAGGTCGGCGTACAGGGGTGAGCGGGCGATCAGGTCGTGATGGGTTCCGGTGAGCGCGGCGGTGCCGTCCAGCAGCAGGATGCGCTGTGCCCGGAGCGCGGAGCTGATGCGGTGTGCGATCACGACGAGGGTGCCCTCCCGGGCGGCGAACGCCGTTTCGGCGTGGGCCTCGGCGGCCGGGTCCAGGTGGCAGGTGGCCTCGTCCAGCACGACGATGCGTGCGGGTGAGGCGTGGACGCGGGCCAGGGCGAGCAGTTGCCGCTCGCCCGCGGACAGGGCGGAGGGGTCGTCGATCACGCCGTCCAGGCCGCCGAGCCGTGTGATGAGCGCGTCGGCGCCCACGGCGGTGGCGGCGGCGCGCAGCCGGGCGTCGAGCAGGTGGGTGTCGGCCGGCCCCGCGTCGGGTTCGGGGCGCAGGTAGGCGAGGTTGTCGCGGACCGTGCCGGTGAAGACGTATGCCTCCTGGGGGACCAGGGCCAGCACCGCCCGCAGTTCGGGCTCGGGGATGGCGGTCAGCGGGACGCCGCCGAGCCGGATCCGGCCCTCGGTGGGGGGGTGCAGGCCGGTCAGGAGCAGGGACAGCGTGGATTTGCCGATGCCGCTGGGGCCGACCACGGCCAGGTGCTCGTCCTCGGCGACGGTGAGGTCCAGGTCGCGCACGATTGGGGCGGCCTGGGGGGCGTAGGCGAAGCCGAGGCGGTCGGCGCGCAGGTCGTAGCCGTTGCGGACCGCGACCGGGCGGGGCCGGGCGTCCGCGCCGGCTGAGCGGGGTGGGGCGGGCGTCGGGGCAGGCGTGCGCGCCGGTGCGGTGGGGGACGCCGGGTGCGACCCGGCGGCGGGGGACATCGGGGTGGGCGTGATGGTCTGGGCGAGCCGGTGCAGGGTGACGGCGAGGGTCACTCCCCAGGCGCCGACGCTGCCGGTGAGCGCGCCCAGGGCGGGGCTGAGGCCGGTCACCAGGTAGGTGACCGCGCCGACGACCTCGCCGGCGCTCAGGTGGCCGCCGCCGGTCAGGGACGGGGCGGCCAGCAGCAGGATGACCAGGGGCAGGTGCGCCCCCAGGGTGACGATGAGGCGCCGGCCGGTGCCGGCCCAGGCCAGCGCCCGGGTGGCCGCGGCCTGGGCGTCGACCGCGGCCTGCACGGTCGCGTACGCCTGGTCGTGTGCGCCGCAGGCGGCCACGTCGCGCAGCCCGGTCAGGATGGGGGTGGCGTGGGTGGTGAGTGTCTCGTCGGCCAGGACGAGTGCGCGCTGGCGGGCGGTGAGGTGGCGCAGCAGCCAGGCGAACACCAGCAGGGCCGCGGTCACCGGTCCGGCGACGATGGCGGCGGCCGGCGGGGACAGCACCAGCAGTCCGGCCAGGGCGGCGATCAGGGACATGCCCAGGGCGCGACTGCTGCGTAGCAGTGCGGTGACCAGGTTGCGCACGGTGTCCACCTGCGCGGTCAGGCGGGTCACCGCGGCGGTGTCGGGGGGGTGGGTGCCGGTGGCGGCGCGGGTGATGGTGGCGGTGACCACGGCGCGTACCAGGTCGTCGCGGAGTGGTTCGGTCACGGCGGCCAGGTGCGGGAACATCAGCCGGGTGGCCGCGGCCTTGATGAGCAGGGCGAGGGCGAGGGCGCCGAGCCAGGCCAGGCCGACGCCCGGGCGGCCGGCCAGGAAGCCGTGGTCGGCGGCCGCGGCGATGAGGGAGCCGGACAGCAGCGCGGGGAGCGCCTCGATGACGGACCAGGCCAGGGCCGCGGCCAGGGCGCGCCGGCGGGGGCGTAGCAGCGCCCACAGCAGCCGGCCTCCACCGGCGGTGGAGCGATCCTCGGGCGGGGTCGTCATGGTCGCGGCGGGGGTGGGTCCGGGGTTGGGCAGCGGGTGGGTCAGGGACGGGCCGGGCATGGCTCCTCCTCGGAGGATGTCCGGGCGGAGGACCCGGTCTCGGCGGCGAACAGGGCGCGGTAGGCCGGGTCCTGCCACAGTTCGCGGTGGGTGCCGCGGGCGCGGATGCGGCCCTCGTCCAGCCAGAGCACCAGGTCGGCGCGGGCGGCGGTGGTGGCCCGGTGGGCGATGACCAGCCGGGTGCGCCCGCGCATCGCCTCGGTCAGCGTGCCGGTCACCTGGGCCTCGGTGGCGGTGTCCAGGCTGGAGGTGGCGTCGTCCAGCACGGTCAGCCGGGCGTGCCGGACCAGGGCGCGGGCCAGGCCCAGGCGCTGCAGCTCCCCACCGGACAGCGGGGCGGTGCCGACCGGGGTGGCGTACCCGCCGGGCAGCCGGGCGATCACGGCGTCGATGTGCGCGGCGCGCGCCGCCGCCCGCACGCGCTCCCGGTCGGCCGCCGGCAGCCCGTAGGCGATGGCTCCGGCCAGGTCGGCGCCCAGCAGCGCCGGGCGTTCGAAGGCGTAGGCGACCACATCGCGCAGCGCGCCGGAGTCCAGTTCGTCCACCGGGTGGCCGTCGAGCAGCACCCGGCCGCGGTCGGGGTCGATCAGCCGGCCGGCCAGCAGGGCCAGGGTGCTCTTGCCCGCGCCGGAGCGGCCGACCACCGCGGTCAGCGCCCCGGCCGGGATCTCCACGGTGACGTCGTCCAGCAGCGGGCCGTCGTCTCCCGCCACGGTGACGCCGCACAGCGACAGCGCGCCCGGGCCGTCGGGCAGCGGGCCGGTGCCCGGGGCCGGGGCGGGCAGGGCGAGCACCTGTTGCACCCGGCGGGCCGCGGCGCGGGCATGGGCCAGCTCCATCAGCGCGTCGGTCTGCTCCAGCAGGCCCAGCCCGAGCGCGGCATACCCGGCCGCGGCCAGCAGCTGGCCGGGGGCCAGGCGGCCGTCGGCGACGCCCAGCCCGGCCACGGCGAGCACGGCCACCTCGATGAGTGACAGCAGCAGGGTGATCTGCCACACGCTGCGGGCCTGGGCCCGCCACAGGGCGTGCCCGGCCGCCGACAGCTCGGCCAGCGGGGCGAGCACCCGGGTGATCTCCCGGTCGGCGGTGCCCGCGGCCCGCACGGTGCGGATCCCGGCCAGGGTGCCGGTCAGGCGCGCGGCCAACCCCCCCTGGGCGGCCTGGTAGCGACCGTACAGATCCGAGGCGCGGGTGACGAAGGCGCGGATGACGACAAGGGCGATGGGCACCCCGGTCAGGAACGCCGCCCCCACCCGCCAGTCGATCACGAACAGCGCGACGATGCCGCCGACGGAGCTGAGCAGCCCGATCGCCATGCGCAGCAGCGTCACCGGCACGTATCCGGCGGTGGCGGTGTTGCTCACCAGCCGGTTGGTCAACTCCCCGGCCGGGAAGCGGCGGGTTCCGGTGATGCCGAGCGCGAGCACGTGGGCGGTGAACCGCAGCCGCAGGGCCGCCGTGGCGGCCGCGGTGGACGCCGCGCCGGCGATGCCGCCCGCCAGGTCGGCGCAGGTGGCAACAGCCAGTACCAGGGTCAGACCGAGCGCGGCGCCCTGCGCTCCTTGGCCGGTCAGCACCGCGTCCACCGCGGTGGCCAGCACGGCCGGCAGGGCCAGCGCGGCGACGGCCGCGACGACCGCGGACACCGCGACCACCGCCAGCGGCGCCCACGCCCCGCGCGCCAGCGAACCGAGAAGGCGATCGGCGTGCCGGTGCGTCACCCGATCCGGTGACAGGTCTGCCCCATGATCTGGCATCGTCTCTCCTTCTCCGACGCGGAACCGCCGTAACCAAGGCCGCCGGCCATGACTAGCGGCGGGAATCATCCAGATGGTCGAGCACCTTCCTCGAAAGAGCGGAAGGTGCTCCCTGGGAAACCGCGCGGCGTGACGCCCGTGCGCTTGCGTGCCGGGCGTACGGCACTCACGGCCTGGGACGGGCCCCGTCTTGCGCGGGGAAACCCGGTCCCCGCCGCGCTTCGGGCCTCACCGGGATCCGCCGGACGTCACACGATCATGCACGTCAGGTCTCGGTGACGTGCTGGTACGTTTTGGGACCGCAGGTGACCATGCAGATCGCTGGAGTTTCCTGTTTGGCGAGGAGCATGTCCAGAGCGGTGATGTCGAGCTCCATCGTGTTTCCTCTCCTTGGTGGTGGTCGACGGGGCCGCCTCCCTTGCGGACGGCCCCGTCATGAACGACCGGCTCCTGGCACCCCTTCCGGCGATGACCGGCCGGCCGGGGTGGAAGGCGGGGTGTGCCCTCCCCG
>NZ_BAAAVI010000083.1:0-32320 GCF_039534445.1 Streptosporangium fragile
CTGGTGTGTGGGGGGCCTTCGCCGGTGGCGGGGGCCTTTTTTGCGTTTCCGCCGCCGGGGATTCCCGAGGATTTCCGGGGGGAGGGCTCCCGGGGCTTCCGGGAGGGGTCCCGGGGGTGCGGGGGGTGCTTCTCCCGGGGGTGCGGGAGGTTCCCCGGGGAACCGGACCCGGGGTGTCGGACCCGGGGTGCGGGCGCCGGCGTTCCACAGGCATGGTGCGCAAGCGGCGGGCCGGCGAGAAAGCCCGCCCGGTGGAGGACTCCGGGCGGGCTTTCCCAAGGAGATGGCGTCATGAACGATCCAGCGGCTTACCTCCTTCCGACGCCCGCGGGGGATGCCTCAGGCTGCGGCCAGGGCCGAGTACGCCGACGCGTCCCCGGCCGGGACCGTGCTCAGCCGACCGAGGCCAGCGGCGGCCGGTCGACGAAGGTCACGTCGCTGTGCCAGCGATCGACCTTCTGGCCCCCGCTGTAGTCGAGGTCCAGGATGTGGGAGTTGCCGTTCAGCACGGGGACGGCCGGGTGGGCCGGTGTCGGCTCGCCCAGCAGCCGGGCGAAGGCCACCTGACCGTGCTCGTCGAGGTGCTCCTGGCCGCGGAAGAAGATGACTTTGTACCGGAGCAGTGCCGCGCGGATCTCCGACACGGTCTCGGCGGGTAGGTCGCCGTCGAGCCGTACACCGGTCACCTCGGCGCCCGGCTACCGGGGTGACGACCGATGACGTCATCAAATCCTTCCTTCCGTACATGTCGTACGGGGACCTTGTCAGGATCAGAGCCGGACGGAAGGACACATGGCGTCGGTCACGCGGCAGAGGTCCACGTGTCGGCGCCTCGTGAGGCGGAGAGGGTGGATCACGCCTTCAACGTAAGTCGCCGCATGCAGGATTGTCAACTAAATTAGTAGGTAATTAGTGTTTTTATTCGAGGCGTGAATGGACCCCCTTCGGCCTCGCGGCCAAGGTGATCAAGGCGGCCGGGCCGGCCAATCGCGGCCGACGTGGCGGGCATCGCTGCGGATGCGGCGCGGGGTGTAACGCTGGGAGTAGGTCGAGGCGTCGCGGCTACGGGCCGGCCCGTCGATCCAGCCGTAGCGCAGTGCCTCTTCCAGCGCTTGCTCGTAGGTGAGGCTGGTCGGCTCCGCTGTGCCCTTCTCCGCCGGCACCACCCACACCCACACCCCCATCGCCGAGCCGTTGTGCCCTTCTTCGCAGGCATCGCCCACACCTCCGTCGCCGAGCCGTGATGGCCGGCCGGCACCGCCACGCGGCGGCGTCGGTGAAGATCTTTACGACTTTTCCTGCAGTGAGGCCAAGATCTCCAGGTAGTGCGGGTTGTACATCAGGCCCAGGACATTGCCCCAGGGGTCTGTCACGGAGGCGGTGATGAAGCCGGTGCCCCGGTCACGCGGTGAGTCGTGCTCCTTCGCCCCCATCGCCACGAGCTTTTCCAAGGTCGAGGGAACGTCGTCGACGTGCCAGAAGACCACGGCGCCCGCCGGTCTTCCGATCGTGTCAGGATCGGCGGTCCTGGCCAGCTCGCTCCCGGCGTAGGAGCTGTGGACGACACCGAACTCGTGCTGGTAGTCGCCGATGCGCCACTCCATGTACGCAGGGGTGTTCATGTAGGGCGGGATCCCGAACAGCTCGGTGTACCAGCGCTTGGCCGCCTCGAAGTCGGGAGAGTAGAAGGTGACGGTGGTGAGTCCTCGCAGCATTTCCGGTTCCTCTCGCGCGGGTTATGCGACCATCCTCGCTCTTGAAGTGCTCACCAATTGAGCACTTCAAGGGCGAAGATGGAGACATGCGCGCCGACCGTCTCATAGCCGCTCTCCTGCTGCTCCAGGCGCGTGGCCGAGTGACCGCCTCCGAGCTGGCCGAGGAGCTGGAGATCTCCGTGGACACCGCCCGCCGCGACCTGGAGGCCCTGTCCGCCGCCGGAATTCCGGTCTATCCGCAGCCGGGGCGCGGCGGCGGATGGTCGCTCGTCGGTGGCGCCCGCACAGATCTCACCGGGCTGACCGCGGCCGAGTCCCAGGCCCTCTTCCTGCTCCTCGGCCCGGCCGGCTCAGCCGAGCCCGAGCTGACTTCCGCCCTGCGCAAGCTCATCCGCGCCCTGCCCGCCACGTTCCGCTCCGACGCCGAGGCCGCGGTCCGGGCCGTCGTGTCCGACTCGGCGGGTTGGGGCGAACCTGACCGTGAGCTGCCCGCCCTCGTACAGTCCCTGCAGAACGCCGTCGTGCGCAGGCTCAAGGTACGGCTGGCGTACACCGGCAAGGGCGAGCGACCGACGGAGCGCCTGGTCGATCCCCTGGGTCTGGTCGACAAGGACGGGATCTGGTATCTCGTCGCGGGCACCGAAGCCGGTCGGCGGACGTTCCGCGTCGACCGCATCGCTTCCGCGGAGGTCACGGATCTCCCCGCGGAGCGACCCGACGACTTCGACCTCTCGGTGGAGTGGGCGCGTGTGGTGGCGGAGATGGAGCAGCGGCGCTCGCTCGTCTCGGCCACGGTGCTGATCGATGCCCGGTTCCTCCCGGTGCTCCGCTCGCATTTCGGACGGCATTGTGAGGTTGTCGCGCAGGACGACGGGCGGGTCCGGGCGCGTGTGGCGGCGCACACGGCGCGGTCGATCGCCGAGCAACTGGCCGGTTGGGGGGCGACGGTCGAGGTGGTGGAGCCGGAGCCGGTGCGCGCCGAGCTGGCCAGGATCGGCCTGGAACTGACCGAACGTTACGCCAAGAGGCCGGATGTTTCCTGAGTACGCGGATCGCCGCCCCGGTGAGGTGACGATCATCCACTCTGAAACCTCGCCGCCACCGGGGCGAGCGCCTCCGGCTGATCCCACACCGGGCCACTGACCTGCGTTTTCAGGAGGGAAGCAGCCCATGGGGCCCGGTGTGCGGTCGGCGCGTGAGGTCCGGTTTACGCGGGTGTCCCCGCCCCGCGTGCGGCCGGGCGGGGGATTCCAGCGCGGCCGGGTGTGGGATTCCGGTGTGGTCAGTGGGTGAGGTCGAGGTCCTTCACACGCGGGTCCCCCTGATCCGCGACGTAGTGGTCGGGGCGGGTGGCGTCGCCACCGTCGGCGACCTTGGCGGCGCGGGCGACGACCGTGCCGAGCGCGGCCACGGCCAGGTTGACCGCCAGGGCGAGGACGCCCGCGTAGATTGTCATCGTGGTGTCCAGGCCCAGCTTCTCCAGCGGGAACGCCGATCCGGCGAAGTGCAGCTTGCCGGTGGCCGGGTTGCCGATGTTGTAGAGCAGGAGCATCCCGCTGGTCATGCCCGCGATCCAGCCGACGATCAGGCCGCCGCGGTGGAACCAGCGGGTGTAGAGACCGAGCGCCACCGCGGGGAGTGTCTGGAGGATGATGACGCCGCCGATGAGCTGCAGGTCGATGGAGAAGCCCGTGTCGAGGAACAGGATGCACAGCACCGCGCCGACCTTGACGAGCAGCGATACGATCTTGGAAACGCGGGCCTCGTCGGCGTCGCTCGCGTCCGGCTTCAGGTACTCCCGGTAGATGTTACGGGTGAACAGGTTCGCCGCCGCGATGGACATGATGGCCGCCGGGACCAGAGCTCCGATGCCGATCGCGGCGTAGGCGACGCCGGTGAACCAGTCGGGGAACATCTGGTCGAACAGTTGCGGCACGATCGTGTTGTTGTCGGGCTTGCCCTCGGTGACGATCGGTTTGACCCCGGCCGCGATGGCCATGTAGCCGAGCAGCGCGATCAGGCCGAGCAGCAGGCTGTAAGCCGGCAGCGCCGACATGTTCCGCTTGATCACGTCGCGGTTCTTGGAGGCCAGTACGCCGGTGATGCTGTGCGGGTAGAGGAACAACGCGAGCGCCGAGCCCAGGGCCAGGGTGACGTACTGCAGCTGGTTGTTCCCGTTGAGCAGGATACCGTCGCCGGGCGCGGGCGTGGCGTCGAACTTGGCCTGGGCCGCGTCGAAGATCGAGTCCCAGCCGCCGAGCTGGGCCGGGATCGCGATGATCGCGACCAGGATCACGACGTAGATCAGCGTGTCCTTGACGAACGCGATCAGCGCCGGGGCGCGCAGGCCCGACTGGTAGGTGTACGCGGCGAGGATCGCGAAGGCGATGACGATCGGCAGGTGGCCGGTCACGCCCATCGACTTCAGCACCGCCTCGATGCCGACGAGTTGGAGCGCGATGTAGGGCATCGTCGCCACGATGCCGGTGATCGCGATCAGCAGTGCCAGAGTGGGTGAGCCGAACCGGGCGCGGACGAAGTCCGCGGGGGTCACGAAGCCGTGCACGTGCGAGACCGACCAGAGGCGGATCAGCACCAGGAACACGATCGGGTACACCACGATCGTGTACGGCACCGCGAAGAAGCCCGTCGCGCCCGCGCCCCAGAGAAGGGCGGGTACGGCCACGAAGGTGTAGGCCGTGTACAGGTCGCCGCCGACGAGGAACCAGGTGATCCACGAACCGAAGCTCCGGCCGCCGAGCCCCCACTCGTCCAGACTGGCCAGGGTCTCCGGGCGCCGCCAGCGTGCGGCCACGAAGCCCATGCCGCTGACGAGCAGGAACAGCACGGTGAAGATGACGATCTCGGTCAGGTGCTGGTCCATCCGGTCACCGCCGCCGCTTGGTCATCTGGTAGACGATCGTGGTGCCGGTGACGCCGACCGCGATGAAGGCGAGCTGGAGCCAGTAGAACAGTGGGAACCCTAAAAGACGAGGTTCATCCGAATTGTAAAGAAATGGCAGCAAAGGTAGGATGATCGGTACGATGAGCAGCCAGTTCCACGGGCTGCGATCGCTCCGGTCGCCGTTTGGAGTGGTCAACGCGATCTCCTTGCGCTGGAGAGGGGATGACCGGGCAGGATCATCCCCTTCGGCTGACCGGCAGCGTAGTTTCATGAGCGTTTCATTGAGATCACCGCGCGCCGAACGGGGCGGTCGGCGCGACGAGCGGTAGGCCGGCCTGCGGTGCCGGCCTCGCCGGAGCCGTCACCAGCGCCGTCGCGTCGCGCGCCGCGACTTCGACGACGGATTCCGGCAGGTCGTCGCATTCCAGCCGTAGCGCTCTTGACGCCGCCGCCTGCGCCTCGTAAAGGGATGCGCGCCCGCTGCGGGCGCGGTGTCACACGGTCCTGTCGGCGGCGGTCTTCGGCTCGTGCCGGACGTCGTGGGGCAGCCCCAGTTCCCTGGTCCAGGCGGCGAACTCCACCAGGATCCCGTCCGGGTCCTTGAAGTAGATCGATCGTACGAACACGCCCTCCTGCATCGCCGGGGCGATGCCGAACTCGCTGTCGTCGTGGTTGAGGATCACTCCGACGTCGACGCCCTTGGCGATCAGCTTGTCCCGGTACTCCTCGATCTTGTCCGGGGCGACGTCGATGGCGATGTGATTCATCGAGCCGACGGCCGAGAGCAGTTCGCCCCGGTCGGGCAGGTCCTTGGGCGCCGAGACGCCGGGAACCCCCTCCGGGGCGTCCGGGAACCAGAAGAACGCCAGCGCGTTGCCACCCCCGCAGTCGAAGAAGAAGTGCTGACCCCAGCCCATCGGCAGCTCGATCGTCTTGATCAGCGGCATGCCCAGGACTCCGGAGTAGAAGTCGACCGTCTGTTTCATGTCCGAGCACACCAGCGCGATGTGGTTCACGCCGCGCAGCTCGAACTCTGTGTTCTCCGCCATGGTCTCCTCGTTCACCTTCGCACCTTTCCGGGTAACGAGTTACTTATCACGGGTGGGGCGGGCCGGCCTACACGGAGGGGAGACCGGACGGAGGCCCGCCCGCGTGCGCGGCCTGGATCTCCGCGCTGACCCGGTTGCCGAGCTCGGCGAGCCGCTCGCTGCGCCGGACCTCGAACGGCTGCGGATCGCGCAGGGCACGGGCGGGGGCGGGCAGCGCGGCGATGTCCGCGGCGCAGCGCTCGCGCATGGTCTCGATCGGTTCGGGCGCCGCCGGCCGCCGTCCGGCTCTCATCACGGGCTCCAGCAGCGGGCGGTGGCCGGGTGGGGAGGGCTCGTCGCGCAGGCTCACGACGTCGCCGGAGGGCCCGCGGAAGACCTGTTTGGCACCGGGGGCCGTGACCTTCCCCGCGGAGAGCTTCATCACCGGGCGCTCGCCGCAGGCGACGAGCTTGTACGCGCTGTCCAGGGAGGGGGCGTCGGCTGACACGCCCATCCTGGTGCCCACCCCGTAGGCGTCGATGGGAGCGCCCTGCCGCACCAGCTCCGCGATGGCGTACTCGTCCAGACCGCCGCTGGCGAAGATCTTCACCTCGTGCAGACCGGCGTCGTCCAGCATCCGGCGGGTCTGGCGTGAGAGTTCCGCCAGGTCTCCGGAGTCCAGCCGCACCCCGATCCGCTCGGACAGGCGCATGCGGCGGATCACGGCGATGGCCGCCCGTACCCCGCCGGGCGTGTCGTAGGTGTCGACCAGGAAGGTGCATCCGGTGGGGAAGTCGGCGGCGAACGCCGCGAAGGCGGCCTCCTCGTCGCCGAACGCCTCGATGAACGAGTGCGCCATCGTGCCGGCCACGGGAAGACCGTACCGTCTGCCCGCCTCGACGTTGCTGGTCGCCGCGAACCCCGCGATGGCCGAGGCCCGCGCGACCGCCATCGCGGCGTCGATTCCCTGGGCGCGCCGGAAGGCGAAGTCCACCAGCTGCGCCCCGCCGGCCGCGAGCACGCACCGGGCCGCCTTGGTCGCCACGGACGTCTGGAACGTCATGTGGTTGAGCAGCACGGTCTCCACGAGCTGCGCCTCGGCGATCGGGGCCGTCACCTCCAGGACGGGTTCCCCGGCGAAGACCACGCGCCCCTCGGGGACCGCCCACACGTCACCGGTGAAGCGGATGCGCTCGAACGCGTCCAGGACGTCCCGCCCGTACCGCCGGGTCCGCTCGAGGTAGTCCAGTTCGGCGCCCGTGAAGCCGAAGCCGGTCAGGAAGTCGAGGCAGTCCGCGACGCCGGCCACCACCAGGAACCCGCGGTCCGGAGGGAGCTTCCGGACGAAGAGGCTGAAGGTGGCCCGGTCCGTCATTCCGTGGCGGAGATAGCTCGCCGCCATGTTGAGCTCGTACAGATCCGTGAGCAGTCCTCCGCCCATGATGATCACCCGGGTTCCGTTCGGGGGCGCCGGAACCGGCGGGGGACCGCGGTCTCGTACCGTCGCACGATCGCGACGCCGAGGTTCGGCATGGCGGCCTCTCCTCTCGCTGCTCCTCCTCGTGTCCCGTGCCCGATCCACGCCCGCGGAACGGGGGCCCGGCCCCCGGGCGGGCGGGCCGGATCAGCCGATGGGTGTGGCGATCTCGGTGGTCATCGGGGTCCAGCGGTGGGCCAGCTTCCGGGTCAGGGAGGCCATGGTGGTGTACTCCAGGTCGGCCAGGGGCAGCCGGTGCGGTTCGAACGGGCCGTGGCGGCGGAAGTAGTCCATGATCTCGTTGGCCTGGGTGCGGGCGGTGTCGAAGGCCGGGTCGTCGAACATGTCGCGGGGGCCGATGAGTCTGCCGTCATGGATCTGGAAGCCCAGGGCGACGACGCGGGGCGGACCGTCGAAGCGCGAGGGGTGGGCCTGCCCGGCCGGCACCGGCAGGAACGGGGCGTGGTGCGAGCCGCGCATGCAGCCGGCGACCGCGTAGGGGAAGGCGAAGGGTTCCAGGGCCTCGCCGACGGCGGGCAGCCCAGCCTGGCAGCGGACGATCATCACGGGGTCGTCCTTGCCGACGTACTTGCCCGCGATCAGGGACAGGCGCTGGGTGCTGGTGGCGGCCGCGGTCTCGCCCAGGGTCCTGGAGCGGACGGTGTGGACGACGTAGCGGGCCGGGGCGCCGATGTACATGAGCATGTCGTACAGGTCGGCGGGGCAGTCGAAGATGATGCGCTTCTCCTGGTACAGGTCGTAGACCTCGAAGGCGAAGCCGGCGTGCATCTTCTCGTCGACGACCAGGCCGGCGGTGTTGAAGGGGTCGGCGAACATTTTGTACAGCGGGAAGTTCCAGGCGCCGGGCTCGGTCTTGTCGGCCAGGAAGCACACGACCGGCTCGGAGGGGCGTTCGTCGAACTCCAGTTCGGCGTAGCCGGGGCCCGTGCCGCGCAGGTTGCCGGAGAAGGCGTCCGAGAGCAGGTCCTGGCCGGCTCCGTACAGGCCGAGTTCCTTGGCGATGTGGGTGGTCGCCTGGAAGGTGTCCCAGGCGAAGGAATGGATGAGCCCGGCGTCGGCGCCGTAGGTGTGGGTCATGATGAGGGAGATGTCGTCGCCGCAGGCGGCGACCTGGCCGTCGAGGAGCAGTCCCGAGGCGATGGCCCGGTCGATCTCGCGGCGGGCCTCGGCCATCATGGCCGGGTGCACGGCGGAGTGGCCGACGAACCCCCCGGTGTCGGCCTTGACGATGCTCAACGTGATCACGGTGATCGCCTCCTCACGGCTTCTCTGTCCCCCACGCTGGTCAGGGGCTTTGCCGGGGGATAGGGCAGAAGGCCCCGGAAGCGGAGGACTTCCGTACCTGCCGACCCCGTAAGGGGCGGTCACATGCTGGAACGGCATCCTCACCCTCACCGGGGAGGCCGTGATGACGTGGGATCCCATCCAGAAGAGCGCGCGGCAGGCCGGCGGGGCCAACCTGACGGACTACGAGCGTGAGCGCCGGGAGTTCTCCTGGCCGGCGGCCCGGCGGTCGCTGCGCGGGCTGCCCGGCGGCCGGGGGCTGAACATCGCCTACGAGGCCGTGGACCGCCATCTGGACACCCCGCGGCGCGACCAGGTGGCGCTGCGATGTGTCGGCGGGGACGACACGGTGACCGAGCTGACCTACCGGGATCTGCATGTCGCCACCGACCGCTTCGCGGGCGTGCTGCGCGGGCTGGGGGTCGGCAAGGGGGAGCGGGTGTTCACGCTGCTCGGCCGGGTACCCGATCTCTACGTGACCGTCCTGGGCACGCTGAAGAACCTCGGTGTGCTGTCGCCGCTGTTCCCCGCCTTCGGACCCGAGCCGATCCGTGAGCGGCTGCGCCTGGGTGACGGGCGGGTGCTGGTGACCACCCCGGAGCTCTACGCGCGGAAGATCGCCGCGATCCGGGAGACCCTGCCCGGTCTGAAACATGTGCTGGTCACCGGGGAAGGCCCCGCCCCGCAGGGCACCGTGCCGCTGGGCGAGCTGATGGCCGGGGCCCCGGCCGGGTTCGAGATTCCGCCCACCGACCCCGAGGACATGGCACTGCTGCACTTCACCAGCGGGACCACCGGCAGGCCCAAGGGCGCGGTGCACGTGCACGAGGCCGTGCTCGCCCACCGCGTCACCGCGGCCTACGCCCTGGACCTGCGGCCTTCGGACGTCTTCTGGTGCACCGCCGACCCCGGCTGGGTCACCGGGATGTCGTACGGGGTCATCGCGCCGCTCAGCCTCGGGCTCACCCTCGTGGCCGACGCGGGCGAGTTCGACGCGCGGCGCTGGTACCGCGTGCTGCGGGACCAGCGGGTGAGCGTCTGGTACACCTCGCCCACGGCGCTGCGCATGCTCATGCACCACGGCGGCGCCCTCGCCCGCGAGTACGACCTGTCCGGGCTGCGGTTCGTCGCCAGCGTGGGGGAGCCGCTCAACCCCGAGGCGGCCGTCTGGGGCCTGCGCGCGCTCGGCCTGCCGGTCCACGACAACTGGTGGCAGACGGAGACGGGCGCCATCATGATCGGCAATTTCGCCGCCCTGGACATCAAGCCGGGCTCCATGGGCCGTCCGTTGCCCGGGATCGAGGCGGCCCTGCTGGAGCGCGGGGAGAACGGCCGGGCCCGGGTCGCCGACGGGCGCGTGCGGGTCGTCGAGGAGCCGGACGTCGAGGGGGAGCTCGCGCTGCGTCCCGGCTGGCCGTCGATGTTCCGCGGTTACCTGAACGAGCCGGAACTGTACGCCAAGGCGTTCGCCGGGGGCTGGTACCTGTCCGGCGACGTCGCGCGCAGGGACGAGGACGGGTACTTCTGGTTCGTCGCCCGCGCCGACGACGTCATCAAGTCCGCCGGTCACCTCATCGGGCCGTTCGAGGTCGAGAGCGCCCTGATGGAACATCCCGCCGTCGCCGAGGCCGGGGTGATCGGCAAGCCCGACCCGGTGGCGGGCGAGCTGGTGAAGGCGTTCGTCACGCTCAACCCCGGCTTCGAGCCCGGCGAGAGGCTCCGCCTGGAGCTCATCGCCTTCGGCCGGCGGAGGCTGGGCGCGGTGGCCCCCAAGGAGATCGCGTTCGACCAGGACCTTCCGCACACGCGCAGCGGCAAGGTCATGCGCCGCCTTCTCAAGGCCCGGGAACTCGGCCTGCCCGAAGGCGACCTCTCGACCTTGGAGAGCCCGGCCCGCGCGGTCCCCGGCCGCTGAGCGCCGGCCCTCGGCACCCTCGCGTTCCTCGCGGTGACCGCGACCGGACTGCCGGCCGGGATCGCGCTTCGCCCGGCCGGCGTGGGCGCCGCCGCCGGCCCGTCGGCGTGACCGGGGTCAGTGGCTCCGTTTGAGCATCGCGTCGGCGAGCGCGTCGGCGGCCTCACCCAGTCGCCGGCCCACCGCGTTGAGGCGCGACAGCAACTCGCGGCGGCGCAGGGTGTCCATCTCCAGCGGTCCGGCGAACAGCTCGGCGAGCCGGGCCTGGTACAGCTGGCGGACCCGGCTGCAGGCCTTGCGCGTGGCCAGCACCGCCACGGTGACCGAACCCGGGTCGTCGATCATCTTCAGGACGGCTTTCTCCAGCTCGTCGAGGCCGTCGATCACCGCCTGCAGCGGTTCGACCGCGAAGGCGAGGTCCTCCGGCCCGAACAGGTCGGTCTCGCGCACGTGGTCGCGCAGGTGGTCCAGCACGTCGTCGACCGAGCGGGAGAGCCGGAACAGGTCTTCGCGGTCGATGGGGGTCACCAGCACCCACCGCAGGAGGCGCACGAGCTCCGCGCGCGCCGCGTCGCCCTCGTGCTCCACCTCCGCCATCTGGGCGCGCGCGGCCGACCGCTCGACGGTGCCGGACGCGGTCGAGCGGGCCAGCACGGCTCCCGCCCGCGCGAGCGCGATCTGGCCGCGGACCAGATCGACGACCCGCCGTCCCGACCGGCCGCGCAGGTCGTCCCAGGCCCGCGCGAACCGCCGGGCCCGGCCGTCGGCGCCGCTCAAAGCAGCCTCAGCGCGAGCCCGGCGAGGCCGCCCAGCGCCATCGATGACGGCAGCGTCACCAGCCATGCCGTGCCCACGTTCACCACGCCCTGCCACCGCACCCTTCTGGCCCCCTCGCTCGCCGCCACGCCCACGACCCCGGCCGTGATGGACTGGGTCATGCTCACCGGGCTCCCCAGGGCGGAGCTGCCCAGGACGGCACCGGTCGCCGCCGTCTCGGCCGAGACGACGTGCAGCGGCCGGGTGATGACCAGGCCGCGGCCCAGCCGCTCCCCGACGCGCGTCAGGCTCGTCAGGGCTCCGGCGAGGAAGAGCATCGCGAGGACGGCCATCCACGCCGGCGGGACCTCGACGGGGCCGACCCCGCCCGGCCCGCTGCGGGCCACGGCGACCGCGACGCTCACCACCGCGATCATCTTCTGGCCGTCGTTCGCCGCGTAGGCCACGCACTGGGCCGCGTAGGCCAGCAGGTGGGCGGCGCGTACGAGCCTGGGCATCCGGCGGTAGGACGGCACCCGGCGTGACACGGTCCCGAGCAGGTACCCCAGGAGCAGGCCGGCCAGGGGCGCGCCGACCCCGACGCCCAGGACGGCGGCCAGGCCCGACCACGACACCGGGAGCCCGGCGCCGAGCCCCGCGCCGGTGATGCCGCCGATCACCGCGAGCGTCAGGCTGGTCGGCAGCCCCCTGCCGGTCAGGACCGCGACCACGGTCACCGCGATCACCACTCCCGCCAGGAACGCCGCCGAGCCGCCGCTCGTCCCGAGACCCACCAGCCGCTCGGTGAAGGTGCGCGCGACCGCGATCCCCACCACGTACGGCCCGGCGAAGAGCGCCGCCCCGAGAAGCGCGGCGATCACCCACCCCGGTACGTGCGGGAACCTGAGCCCGAGTCCGATGAGCGTGGCCCCGTCGTTGGCCCCGCTGATCAGTACGAAGAGGACCGCCGCCGTGGCGAACGCCGGCGTCCACCACTCCGTCACGGGTTGGACCGCTGGTCACGTCCAGCTTCATCGCGGGCGGTGCGGGCGGTGCGGGCGCGGGACAGGCCGGCGGTCCCGGCCACGGGCACGTCCCACCAGGTGGTGGTCTCGGGACCGGGTACGGGCCGGCCGGCTCGCGCCGATCGCGCCGGCCGGCCGCGGCGTCCCCTCAGGCGGTGACCTCGCCGGCAGGCCGGGTCCGTGCCGGGGACGACCAGCTGCTCATCGGTGAGAGCGGAGAGGGAGACAGGGTGGAACGCGCCGATACGGCCGAGGCTCGGTAAGCCCACACGCATGAAGACTCCTTGTCCGGAGACCTTCAGTTTTAAATGAATAACAAGTGAACAGTCAAGACTTTGTCAGGACATAAAGATGATCTATCATTATGACCCGAGATGTCATGATTTGTAGGATTGGTCAGCTTTTCGCGGGGGTGACTCCGGGGGAGCGGTGGGACGGGAGCCCGGCGGCCGGCCTTAGAATTCCCTGGCACGGGCGGCGGCCTTCGGATCCCGCCCGCCGATCGGAGCGGCATGGACGGAGGGGCAGCGAGCATGCGCCGTCCCGCGCGCATCCAGGACGTGGCCGCGGCCGCCGGGGTGTCGGTCACGACGGTCTCGAACGTGCTGAACCGGCCGGAACGGGTCAACGCCCGGACGGTCGAGCGGGTCCGGTCCATCATCGCGGACCTCGACTACGTGCCGCATCCGGGGGCCGTCGGCCTGCGGGCCGCCCACGCCAGGTCGATCGGCCTGGTCCTGCCGGACATCGCGAACTCCTTCTACGCGCGCATCGCCAAGGGCGCCGCGGACGCCGCCTACCGCCAGGGGTACGCGCTGTCCCTCTGCCACAGCGACGACGACCCCACGCGCGAGCAGGGGTACCTGTCGATGCTCGTCGAGCAGCGGACGAGCGGGGTGGTCGTCGCGCCGCTGAGCGCCGACCCCGGGCGGCTGGAGCGGTTGCGGAGGCGCGGCGTGCCGCTGGTCCTGGCCGACCGGGCCAGGCCCACCGAGGAGGGCTGCTCGGTCTCCGTCGACGACGTCGCCGGGGGCGCGCTCGCGGTCCGGCACCTGCTGGAGGGCGGCGCCCGGTCCGTTCTCGTGGTGAACGGGGCGCGGGGGATCCGCCAGTGCGCCGACCGCTACCAGGGCGCCCGCCAGGCGGCCCGGCGCCTCCGCGGCGTCACCCTGGAGCAGGTCGTCACCGAGCGGATGACCGTCGAGTGCGGGGCGGAGGCCGTCCGGCGCCTGGAGGCGCTTCCCGACGCGGTCTTCTGCACCAACGACTTCCTCGCCGCAGGCGTCTGCCGGGGCCTGGCCGAACGCGGTGCGGACGTTCCGGGAGACGTCCGGGTCGTGGGGTACGGCGACCTGGACGTGGCCGGCTTCGCGGCCCTCACCACGGTCCGCCAGCCGGTGGAGGAACTCGGAGCCGCGGCGATCGAGCTCCTGCTCGACGAGGTCGAGGCCGGCGCCGACCACGCCCACGAGGCCCGTGTCTTCGCGCCCGGCCTCGTCGTCCGCGAGACCGCCTGACGTCCGTTCGCGGGAGCGGCCCGGGGTGGCCGCCCCGATCGAGACTCCGCGTGACCGTGTGGTGACGACGGGAAATGCTGTGCAAAACGTTTCACATCAGGCGATCGAAACCGTGACGCCAGGCTTGAGTGCAGTTCAGAGCTGATGTTCACGGCTCCGGGCGTCGACTGGGGCGATGGTCGAGGCCGACCTCGGCGAGCGTTCGATCACTTTGCGTGCATGTTTGACTTCACATAGTTTGATATATCGTGATATTTGCACCTTAATGCCCTTGTAAAACGTTTCACAAAGCCTTATCGTCGCACCAGCCGGACCTGCGTACCCCGCGGAACCGTCGCCACCCACCGCCCCATCCCTCCCGCACGAAAGGGAACCGCGACGATGACCCCTTCGACCCCCACCGGCCACCGCACCCCGGTCCTGGACCTGCTCACCCCCGTCACGCGCCGCAAGACGCGCATCGGCCTGGTGGCCGGGGGCCTCGGCACGTACTGGCCGCAGTTCCCCGGACTGCTGCCCCAGCTCCAGGAGAGCACGCGGTACGTCTCCGAACGGTTCCGGGAGATGGACGCGGAGGTCACCGACGTCGGCTTCATCTCGGACGCCCAGGAGGGCGCGGTCGCGGCCGAAAGACTCCGGCAGGCCGACTGCGACCTCATCGTGCTCTTCCTGACGACCTACCTGACGTCCTCGATGGTCCTGCCGATCGCGCAGCGCTCCCACACGCCGGTCCTGGTCATCGACCTGCAGCCGACGGAGAAGATGGACCACGCGTCCTTCGACACCGGCGCGTGGCTCGCCTACTGCGGCCAGTGCCCCGTCCCCGAGGTCGGCAACGTGTTCCGGCGGGCGGGGATCCCCTTCCGGTCGGTCTCGGGGTGGCTGCGCCAGGAGTCGGCGTGGGAGCGGATCGGCCGGTGGATCCGGGCCGCGCACGTCCGCGCCGCGCTCCGCCACGCCCGGCACGGTCTCATGGGCCACCTCTACCCGGGCATGCTCGACGTCTCCACCGACCTGACCCTGCTGCCCGCCGTGTTCGGCTCGCACGTGGAGGTCCTGGAGTTCGACGACCTGCGCCACCGCGTCGAGAAGGTCACCGAGGCCGAGACCCGCGCCCGCATGGACCTGGCCCGCGAGATCTTCACCCTGGACGGCACCGTCGTCGAGGAGGACTTCGCCTGGGGCGCGACGGTGTCGGTCGCCCTGGACCGCCTCGTCGAGGACTTCGGGCTCGACACCCTGGCCTACTACCATCGTGGCCTGGACGGCGAGCAGCACGAGCGGCTCGGCGCCGGCATGATCCTCGGCGCGTCCCTGCTCACCGCGCGTGGCGTCCCCGCGACGGGCGAGTACGAGCTGCGCACGACCGTCGCCCAGCTCGCCTCCCAGAGCATCGGCGCGGGCGGCTCCTTCACCGAGATCCAGGCGCTCGACTTCGAGGCCGGCGTCGTCGAGATGGGCCACGACGGCCCGGCCCACCTGGCCGTCAGCGCCCGCGACCCGCTCCTGCGCGGCCTGGGCGTCTACCACGGCAAGCGCGGCTGGGGTGTCAGCGTCGAGTTCGACGTCAGGCACGGCCCCGTCACCCTCCTCGGTCTCGGCCAGGACGCCGATGGCACCCTCTCCTTCATCGCCTCCGAGGGCACCGTCGTCCCGGGCCCCCTCCTGGAGATCGGCAACACCACCAGCCGCGTCGACTTCGGCCGCGACCCGGGCGAGTGGGTCGACGCCTGGAGCGCCACCGGCGTCGGCCACCACTGGTCCCTGTCCGTCGGCCACCACGCCGCCGACTACCGCGCCGCCGCCGACCTCCTGGGCATCCCCTACCGCCAGGTCTGACCCCGCCCGTCCCGGCCTCGCCTGAGCTGCCCCGGGTCCGGTGAACTCCTTCCCGCCGGCCGCGCACGTGGCCGGCGGGAAGGAGAACGACCGTTGACGGCGGCACCACGGAAGTACCCTCCGGAGCCCCGAGACCGGGTTGTGCGCCTCCCCGCCCCCGCCGGATCATCCGTCCGCAACGACCGTCATCACGGAGAGTCGCTTCGGGGCTCATCGCGCCGGACCGGGCGGGGCCGGCAGGAGCTGAAAGCGGCGGCGTACCCCTCGGACTTCTTCCCCGGGTGGTACGGGGTGAGCGACATTCCCTTTTTCGGGGATATCCCTATTTCGGGGGTGCCGGGGGCGATGGTGCCGCCGTAGCGTGTGGCCACCGCCGAGAGGAGCGCCGTCGTGAACCTGACCGGCAACGCCGAAGCCTATCTCAGGGCCCGTGACCTGCTGCTCGATCCGGGCGGCGACCACGCGGACGCGGTCGGGCGGTTCGCCTGGCCGGAATTCCGGGGCCCCTTCAACTGGGCCGTCGACTGGTTCGACGCCGTCGCCCGCGACGACGACCGTACGGCGCTGTGGCTGGTGGAGGAGGACGGCGCGGAGGCCCGCCACTCCTTCGCGGAGATGGCGCGGCGCTCGGACCGGGTCGCGGCGTTCCTGTCCGGCCGGGGCGTCGGGCGGGGCGACCGGGTCATGCTCATGTTGAACAACCAGGTCGAGCTCTGGGAGTCGATGCTGGCGGTGATGAAGCTGGGCGCGGTGATCATGCCGACGACCACCGCCCTGGGGCCCGCGGACCTGACCGACCGCGTCACCCGGGGCGGCGCCCGCCACGTGATCGCCAACGTCGCCGACACCGGCAAGTTCGACGGCGTGGCCGGGGACTACGGGCGGATCTGCGTGGGCGGGGACGCGGCGGGCTGGGCGTCCTACCGCGAGGCGTACGGGATCGACGCGCCCCCGGCGGCGCATCCGGGCACCCTGCCCGGCGACCCGCTGCTGCTGTACTTCACCTCGGGCACCACGAGCAAGCCCAAACTCGTCGAGCACACGCAGGTCTCCTACCCGGTGGGGCACCTGACGACGGCGTACTGGATCGGGCTGCGGCCCGGCGACGTCCACCTGAACATCAGCTCCCCGGGATGGGCCAAGCACGCCTGGAGCTGCTTCTTCGCGCCCTGGATCGCCCAGGCCACGATCTTCGTCTGCAACTACCGGCGGTTCGATCCGGCCGCGCTGCTGGAGCGGATCCGCCACGCGGGGGTGACCACGTTCTGCGCGCCGCCGACGGTGTGGCGGATGCTGATCAAGGCGGACCTGTCGGGCGGCCCCGGCCGGCTGCGGGAGGTGGTGTCGGCGGGCGAGCCGCTCAACCCCGAGGTGATCGAGCAGGTCCGGCGCCACTGGGGCCTGACGCTGCGTGACGGCTTCGGCCAGACGGAGACCACGCTCTCGGTCGGCAACGTGCCGGGGCTGCCGGTCAAGCCCGGCTCGATGGGCCTGCCCATGCCCGGGGTGCCGGTTGTCCTGGTCGACCCCGTCACCGGCGAGCCGGCCGACGAGGGGGAGATCTGCATCGACCTGAGCCGCCGTCCGATCTCGCTGATGGCCGGCTACCGGGGCGACGAGAGACGCCACGCGGAGGCGATGGCCGGTGGCTACTACCACACCGGGGATGTGGCCGCCCGCGACGCCGACGGCTACATCTTCTACGTCGGGCGCACCGACGACGTGTTCAAGGCCTCGGACTACAAGATCTCGCCGTTCGAGCTGGAGAGCGTGCTGATCGAGCATCCCGCGGTGGCGGAGGCCGCGGTGGTGCCCGCACCGGACGAGCTGCGGCTGGCGGTGCCGAAGGCCTACGTCACACTGGCCGCGGGCTGGGAACCGGACGAGAGGACCGCGCTGGCGATCCTGCGCCATTCGCGGGAGCGGCTCGCGCCGTTCCAGCGGGTGCGGCGGCTGGAGTTCGCCGCGCTGCCGAAGACGGTGTCGGGCAAGATACGCCGGGTCGAGCTCCGGGGCCGCGAGGATCGGGCCGCGTCCGAGGGGACGGCCCTGCCGGAGTGGCGCGAGGAGCAGTTCCCCGAACTGCGCTCCTGACGATGCGGGCCGGTGGCCGCGCGGGCCGCGCCCCCGGCGTGGCCCGGTCCGGGCGCGGATGCTCGGCCGTCCTAGTAATTTATTAGGACGTCCTAGTAAATTGGTGGACAGCTTCTCCGTGGCCGTAGGAGGTCTCTGGTGCACGTTCCCGCCCATCCGGTCCGCGTCGTCACGGCGGCGGCCCTGTTCGACGGCCATGACGCGGCCATCAACATCATGCGGCGGATCCTGCAGTCGCAGGGCGCCGAGGTGATCCACCTCGGCCACAACCGGTCCGTCGACGAGATCGTCACCGCGGCGATCCAGGAGGACGTCCAGGGCGTGGCGGTCAGCTCCTACCAGGGCGGTCACGTGGAGTTCTTCACCTACCTGGTGGACCTGCTGCGCGAACGCGGCGCCGGGCACGTCCGGGTCTACGGCGGGGGCGGCGGGGTCATCGTCGCCGAGGAGATCGACCGGCTGCACGCCCACGGCGTCGCCGGGATCTTCTCCCCGGAGGACGGGCAGCGGCTCGGCCTGGCCGGAATGATCAACAAGGTCATCGAGGCGTGTGACGTGGATCTGGCCGCCGGTGAACCGCCCGCGGTGGCCGGAGTGGTCGCGGGCGACCAGCGGACGCTGGCGCGGGCGATCACGATCCTGGAGGCTGGCACGGCGCCGGCCGGGTGGCTGGGCGAGGTCCGGGAGGCCGCGGCCGCGCGCCGGGTGCCGGTGCTGGGCGTCACCGGCACCGGCGGGTCGGGCAAGTCCTCGCTCACCGACGAGCTGCTGCGCCGCATCCGGATCGACTTCGAGGACAAACTGCGGGTCGCGGTGATCGCGGTCGACCCGACCCGGCGCCGGGGCGGCGGGGCGCTGCTGGGCGACCGGATCCGGATGAACAGCCTGACCGGGGGCGAGGTCTACTTCCGCTCCCTGGCCACGCGCGGCGCCCAGGAACTGCCCGCCCACCTGGACGACGTGATCGCCGCGTGCAAGGCGGCCGGCCACGACCTGGTGATCGTGGAGACCCCGGGCATCGGGCAGGGGGACGCGGCGATCGTGCCGTTCGCGGACGTGTCGCTGTACGTGATGACGCCCGAGTTCGGGGCCGCGTCCCAGCTGGAGAAGATCGACATGCTCGACTTCGCGGACGTCGTGGCGATCAACAAGTACGAGCGCCGCGGCGCGGAGGACGCGCTGCGGGACGTGCGCCGCCAGCTGGTGCGCAACCGGGAGGCGTTCGGCGTGCCGCCGGAGGAGATGCCGGTGTACGGCACCATCGCCTCGCGCTTCAACGACGACGGGGTGACCGCGCTCTACCAGCGGCTGCGGGCCCTGCTCCGCGAGCACGGGCTGCCGGCCGCGCCGGGCGTCCTGCCGGAGGTCACGGGGACCACCTCGACGGTCGCCGCCGGCGTCGTGCCGCCGTCCCGGACCCGCTACCTGGCCGAGATCGCCGAGACCGTCCGCGGCTACCACGCCCGCACCGCCCACCAGGCCGAGGCGGCGCGCAGGCGGCAGCGCCTGGCCGCGGCCCGGGAACTGGTGGCCGCCGAGGGCGCGGACACCACCGTCCTGGACGGGCTCACCGCGCGGGCGGAGGCCGAACTCGACGCGGACAGCCGGGAGCTCCTGGCGGACTGGCCCGCCACGGCGGACGCCTACCGGGCCGACGAACTGGTGGTGAAGGTCCGCGACCGGGAGATCCGCACTCCGCTGTGGCGGGAGACACTGTCGGGCAACCGGATCCCGCGGGTCGCGCTGCCACGCTTCGCCGACCACGGCGACCTGCTGCGCTTCCTGCGCTCGGAGAACCTGCCGGGCCGTTTCCCGTTCACCGCGGGGGTGTTCCCCTTCAAGCGGGAGGACGAGGACCCCACCCGGATGTTCGCCGGGGAGGGCGACGCCTTCCGCACCAACCGGCGCTTCAAGCTGCTGTCGGAGGGGCAGCCGGCGACCCGGCTGTCGACGGCGTTCGACTCGGTGACCCTGTACGGGCACGACCCCGACCCGCGCCCGGACATCTACGGCAAGGTCGGCACCTCGGGCGTCTCGATCGCGACGCTGGACGACATGAAGGCGCTGTACGACGGGTTCGACCTGTCGGCGCCCAGCACCTCGGTGTCGATGACGATCAACGGGCCGGCGCCGACGATCCTGGCCTTCTTCCTCAACGCCGCGATCGACCAGGCGACCGACCGGTTCCGCGCCGAGCACGGGCGCGAGCCGTCCGGGACCGAGGCCGCGGACCTGCGCGCCCGGACACTGTCCACCGTGCGCGGCACCGTGCAGGCCGATATCCTCAAGGAGGACCAGGGGCAGAACACCTGCATCTTCTCCACCGAGTTCTCCCTGCGGATGATGGCCGACATCCAGGAGTGGTTCATCGTCAACCAGGTGCGCAACTTCTACTCGGTCTCGATCTCCGGCTACCACATCGCCGAGGCCGGGGCGAACCCGATCAGCCAGCTCGCCTTCACGCTGGCCAACGGGTTCACCTACGTGGAGGCCTACCTGGCGCGCGGCATGAAGATCGACGACTTCGCGCCGAACCTGTCGTTCTTCTTCTCCAACGGCATGGACCCGGAGTACTCGGTGCTGGGCCGGGTGGCCCGCCGGATCTGGGCGGTGGCGATGCGCGAACGGTACGGTGCCGGCGAGCGGGCGCAGAAGCTGAAGTACCACATCCAGACCTCCGGCCGGTCGTTGCACGCCCAGGAGATGGATTTCAACGACATCCGCACCACCCTGCAGGCGCTGATCGCGATCTACGACAACTGCAACAGCCTGCACACCAACGCCTTCGACGAGGCGGTGACCACCCCGTCGGCCGACTCGGTGCGCCGGGCCATGGCCATCCAGCTGATCATCAACCGGGAGTGGGGCCTGGCCAAGAACGACAACCCGCTGCAGGGCGCGTTCGTCGTCGACGAGCTCACCGACCTGGTCGAGGAGGCGGTGCTGAGGGAGTTCGAGCGCATCTCCGACCGCGGCGGGGTGCTGGGCGCGATGGAGACCGGCTACCAGCGCGGCAAGATCCAGGACGAGTCGATGCTGTACGAGACGCGTAAGCACGACGGCTCGCTGCCGATCATCGGCGTCAACACCTTCCGCAACCCCCGCGGCGCCGAACCCGGGCACCGCAAGCTTGAGCTGGCCCGCGGGACCGAGGAGGAGAAGCAGTCCCAGCTGCGCCGGCTGGGCGAGTTCCACCGGGCGCACGCCGACCGGGCTCCCGCGGCGCTGGCGCGGCTGCGCCGGGCGGCGATGTCGGACGAGAACGCCTTCGAGGCGCTGATGGACGCCGCCCGGGTGTGCTCACTCGGCCAGATCACCGACGCCCTGTTCGAGATCGGCGGCCAGTACCGCCGCAACGTCTGAGCCGCGGGATCCGCGCGGGCGTGTGGACGGCGGTACGGGGCGGGCGACCGGAGGGACGCGGGCGTGACCGGAGGGACACGGGCGTGAGCGAGAGGAGTGAGGGCGTGCGGGACGACACCGGGACGGGCGTGCGCGTCCCGGCGGCCGTGCGCCGGGTCGTCTCGCTCGTCCCGTCCCTCACCGAGACCGTCGCGGCGACCGCGCCCGGACTGCTCGTGGGGGCCACCGACTGGTGCACGCACCCCGCCGGCCTCGACGTGACCAGGGTCCGCGGCACCAAGAACCCGGACCTGGAGCGGATCAGGGCCCTGCACCCCGACGTCGTGCTGGCCAACTTCGAGGAGAACCGCGCCCCCGACATCGAGGCGCTGCGGGCGGCCGGTCTCCCGGTGTGGGTGACGGTGATCCGCACCGTCGACGAGGCGCTGGCCTCGCTGCACCGCGTCCTCACCGAGGCCTGCCGGCTGCCCCGTCCCGCCTGGCTCGACGAGGCCGCGTCGGCCTGGCGGCGGGTCGCCCCGGACCGGCGGCGCCGGGCGGTCGTCCCGGTGTGGCGGCGGCCCTGGATGGTCGTCGGCCGCGACACCTTCACCGGTGACGTGCTGTCCAGGCTCGGTGTGGACAACCTCTACGCCGGCCACCCGGAGCGCTACCCGAAGATCCCGATCGACCGCCTGGTCGCGGCCGGGCCCGACCTCGTGGTGCTGCCCGACGAGCCGTACCGCTTCACCGCCGACGACGGACCCGAGTCCTTCCCCGGCGTCGAGGCCGCGCTGGTCAGCGGACGCCACCTGACCTGGTACGGCCCCTCGCTCGTCGAGGCTCCCGCCGTACTGTCGGAGCAGCTGGGCCGGGCGGCCGGGTAACCCCCGGGGGGCGGCGGGCCGCGAGGAGACAGCCGAGGGCCGCCGTGCCGGGATCGCCCGGCGACGGCGGAAAACATGACAGGAGATGTCCTCTTTTCGCGTCACGCTGATCCGGTGAACACGACACTGAGGGGAAAGGTCGTCCTGGTCGCCGGGGCGACGAGGGGAACCGGGCGAGGGATCGCGGTCGAGCTGGGCGCCGCGGGCGCCACCGTCTACTGCACCGGCCGGAGCACGCGAGGACGGCGTTCGGAGATGAACCGGCCGGAGACCATCGAGGAGACGGCCGAGCTCGTGACACGCGCGGGCGGGCAGGGAATCGCCGTCCAGGTGGACCACCTGGAGCCGGAACAGGTCCGCGCGCTGGTGGAACGGATCCGGCGCGAGCAGGGCAGGCTCGACCTGCTCGTCAACGACATCTGGGGTGGTGACTCCCTCGTGGAGTGGCACACCCCGGTCTGGAAGCACTCGCTGGACGATGGCCTGCGCCTGCTCCGGCTCGCGGTCGACACCCACCTGATCACCAGCCACCACGCCCTGCCGCTGCTGATCGAGAACCCGGGGGGCATGGTCGTGGAGGTGACCGACGGCACCGCCGAGTACAACGCCGCCAACTACCGGCTCTCGGCCTTCTACGACCTGGCCAAGGTCTCGGTCAGCCGCCTGGCGTTCAGCCAGGCCCACGAGCTGCGCCCGCACGGGTGCGGGGCCGTCGCGCTGACACCGGGCTGGCTGCGCTCGGAGATGATGCTGGACATCTACGGCGTCACCGAGGAGAACTGGCGCGACGCCCTCGCCAAGGAACCGCACTTCGTGATCTCCGAGACGCCCGCCTTCGCCGGCCGCGCGGTCGCCGCGCTCGCCGCCGACGACGACCGGCTCCGCTGGTCGGGGCAGACGCTGTCCAGCGGACAGCTCGCCCAGGTGTACGGCTTCACCGACGTCGACGGCAGCCGGCCGGACGCCTGGCGCTACATCGACGAGGTCGAGAGCAAGGGCAGACCCGCCGACGCCACCGGCTACCGCTGACCTCCGGCGTCCCGGGGCGGCTGCCCGGCGCCGTCAGCCGGGGTGGTACAGCTCCCGCATGCGGGCGGCGGCCCCGGCCATGAGAGCGCGCAGTTCGGGAGGGCCGACGACCTCGGCCTCCGGGCCGAAACGGAGGATCTGGCCGTAGGCGACGTCCGGCGACTCGACGGGGAGGGAGATCGTGACCCAGCCCCGCCCGTCGGGCTCGCCCGCGGAGGCCAGGGCTTCGCCGAGGGCCGCGGGGTCGGCGACGGCGGGCAGTATGCGGAGACCGGTGGGGCTGAGCCGCACGGTGACGCGCGTGGCCAGCAGGGAGCGGGCGAACTGGGCGGCGCGTTCGTTCCAGAAGGCGGCCAGGTCGAAGGCGGCGTCCCGCTCGAAACGCCGGTCGGTGTGGATCTCGACCTCGCCGAAACGGTCGACCCGGTAGATCGCGGACCGGGTCGCCAGGTACCAGACTCCCGCCTTGAGCACGAGCCCGTACGGCTCCAGGTCCCGGCGGACCGCCCCGGCCCGCCCGTCCGGCCGGTGCGGCTCGCCCGTTCGGCCCGGTCTGTCCGGCCGGTCCGGCCGGTCCGGCTCAGTCTGGTCCTCCGGCCGGTCCGGCCCGGTCCGGCGGGGCCGTTCCGGCCGGTGATAGCGGGCGGTGACGGGGTGGTCGCCCCAGACGGCCCTGGCCAGCGGGGCCAGGGCCGCAGGGGGCGGTCTCTCGCTCGCGAACCAGCCGGGGGCGTCCAGGTGGAAGCGCTGGGCGGCGGTCGCCGGGGCGTCCCGCAGACCGGGGGAGAGCGCGGCCGAGGCCTTCAGCCGGGCCGCGGTCGCCACCTCACCCAGCCCCATCTCCCGCAGGGCCTCCGGCACACCGGACAGGAACAGCGCCTCCGCCTCGGCGCGGTCGAGCCCGGTGAGGCGGGTGCGGTAGCCGTCCAGCAGCCGGTAGCCTCCGCCCCGGCCGCGGTCGGCGTAGACCGGCACGCCCGCCTCCGACAGAGCCAGCACGTCCCGGTGGACGGTCCGTTCGGAGACCTCCAGTTCCCGGGCGAGCTCCGCCGCGGTCATCCCGCCCCGGGCCTGGAGCAGCAGTACCAACGACATCAACCTGGCCGCACGCACCATCCGACCCTAACCGCGTTCCCACCGCGTCCGGCGGGGGAGGACCCGCGGACGGTCACGTTGCATGATCACGCCTGCCGCCGGTAGTCTGATCGCATGCGATACCCCGTTACCCTTCAGTGGTGGCGCCGCTTCTAGGCGGCGCAGGTTTCGCATTCGCGAGCAGACAAGACGGCCGCCCAGGGAGGTGGCCTTCTCCGCGTCCGCCCCCCCTCTGGGCTTCAGGGAAATCAAAAGGGGCGATACTGCAGTGGAGACGAGCCGATATACCACCGCCGGCGGCATCGGGGTGGAGGCCACCGCGTCCGACGTGCCCGAGACGGTGCTTGAGGACGTCGTCACGACGCTCGGCGAGCGCCGTGGGGGAGTGCTCTCCTCCGGGATGGAGTATCCCGGCCGCTACAGCCGATGGCACCTCGCCTACGTCGATCCCTGCCTGGAGATCGTGGCCAGGGGCCGTCGCATCGCCGCCCGCGCGCTGAACGCCCGAGGCAGGGTGGTGCTGCCCGCGATCACCTCCTGCCTGCTGGCGGCGGGCAAGCCCACCGGGGAGCCGACGGCCGACCACGTCGAGGTCCACGTGGCCGAGTCGGAGGACATCCTCCCCGAGGAGATGCGCAGCCGCCGCCCCACGGTCTTCACCGCGATCCGCGAGGTCATCGCGGCGTTCAAGGGCGAGGACAAGCACCTGGGACTCTACGGCTCCTTCGGCTACGACCTGGCCTTCCAGTTCGAGCCGATCCGGCAGGTCCTGCCGCGGGCCGCCGACCAGCGCGACCTCGTGCTGCACCTGCCCGACCGGATCATGGTGATCGACCGCAAGCGGGAGACCAGCAAGGAGTTCCGCTACGAGTTCACCGTGGACGGCGTCTCCACCCGGGGCCTGCCCCGCGAGGGCGAGAGCGTGCCTCTGCCCCCGGCGCCGGCCGAGATCCCGGCCAACCCGGAGAAGGGCGCGTACGCCCAGGTGGTCGCCGCGGCCAAGGAGAAGTTCGTCCGCGGTGACCTGTTCGAGGTCGTCCCCGGCCAGGTCTTCCACGCGCCCTGCACCGACCCGGCGGGCTTCTACCGGCGCCTGCGCCAGGTCAACCCGGCGCCGTACGAGTTCCTGTTCAACCTCGGCGAGGACGAGTACCTGGTCGGCGCCTCCCCGGAGATGTACGTCCGGGTCAGCGGTGACCGGGTGGAGACCTGCCCCATCTCCGGCACCATCGCCCGCGGCAGCAACCCGGTCGAGGACGCCGACGCCATCCGCACCCTCCTGTCCAGCGTCAAGGAGGAGTCGGAGCTCACCATGTGCACCGACGTCGACCGCAACGACAAGTCCCGCATCTGCGTGCCGGGGACGGTCCAGGTCATCGGGCGGCGCCAGATCGAGATGTACTCGCGGCTGATCCACACCGTCGACCACATCGAGGGCCGGCTCCGTCCCGGGTTCGACGCGCTCGACGCCTTCCTCACCCACATGTGGGCCGTCACCGTCACCGGGGCCCCCAAGACCTGGGCGATGCAGTTCATCGAGGACCACGAGGCCACCACCAGGCGCTGGTACGGCGGCGCGGTCGGCTACATCGGCTTCGACGGCTCGATGAACACCGGCCTGACCCTGCGCACGGCCCAGATCCGCGGCGGCGTCGCCACCGTCCGGGCCGGGGCCACGCTGCTGTTCGACTCCGACCCCGGGGCCGAGGAGCGCGAGACCGAGCTCAAGGCCAGCGCCCTGCTGGGCGCGCTCGCCTCGATCGGCGCGGAGGCGGGCGAGCAGGCGGGCGCGGGGGAGGCGCGGAGCAAGCCGGGCGACGGCATGAAGGTGCTGCTCGTCGACCACGAGGACTCCTTCGTCAACACCCTCGCCGACTACTTCCGCCAGCAGGGCGCCGAGGTCGTCACGCTGAGGCACGGTTTCCCGATCGGGATGATCGACGAGATCGCGCCGTCGCTCGTGGTGCTGTCACCCGGCCCCGGCTGGCCGTCCGACTTCGGACTGCCCGCCCTGGTCGAGGCGCTCTACGAGCGGAACCTGCCGGTCTTCGGCGTCTGCCTCGGCCTGCAGGGCATGGTCGAGCAGGCGGGCGGCACGCTGGAGCTGCTGTCGTACCCCGAGCACGGCAAGCGCGGCCGGGTCCGGCGGCTGGGCGAGAGCGCCCTGCTCGACGGGCTGCCGGAGGAGTTCACCGCCGCCCGTTACCATTCGCTCCACGCCAAGGAGCCGGGGGTCGTCGGCTTCACCGCCACCGCGCTCACCCCCGACGGCGCGGTGATGGCGATCGAGGACGTCGAGCGGCGCCGCTTCGCCGTGCAGTTCCACCCCGAGTCGATCCTCACCGCCGAGGGCGGCGCCGGAGCGAAGATCATTTCCAATGTCCTCCGGCTCTGCCGTACCCCCGGGTAAAGAACTGGTGGTTCGGCCCGGCGGTCACGCTGGGTGACCATAGGGTTCTCCCGTGGTGAGGGCCGCGGGCGGGCCGGCCGGACCGGGCCGGCCCGCCCACGGCCGTGGGAGGAGCCCGCATGAGACCGGACGGCGTGCTGCCCGTCGAGCTTCCCGAGGCCGTGCGGGAGGCGCTGCTGGCACCGCTGGTCGACCACCACTGTCACGGGGTGTGCCGCGACGACCTGACGCGGTCCGGGTTCGAGACCCTGCTCGCCGAGACCGGCACCCCGGCGGCTCCGGGCACCACCCATTTCGACACCCCGGCGGGCGCCGCGGTCCGCCGCTGGTGCGCGCCCGTTCTCGGGCTCGACCCGCACGTGCCGCCCGCCGTCTACCTGGCCCGCCGGGCCGAGCTGGGCGCCGCCGAGGTGAACCGGCGGCTGCTGGCCGCGGCCGGCGTCGCGGCCTTCCTGTCCGACGGGGCGCCCGGCGACGCTGAGGTGCTGCCCCCGGCCGAGATGGGCCGCGCGGGCGGCGCCGCGGCGGCGGAGGTCGTCAGGATCGAGCAGGTCGAGGAGGAGGTCGCCGAGACCGCCGCCTCGGGCGTCTCCTACATCTCCGCCCTCGCGCAGCGCCTGGCCGGGCGGGCCGCCGGGGCCGTCGCCCTGAAGTCGGTCACCGCCCACCGGTCCGGTCCCGACCCGGCCCGGCCCAGCCGCGGGGCGGTGATCGCCGCCGCCGCCCGGCGCCTGGCCGACCCGGGCGAGCGGCTCGCCGACCCCGTCCTGCTGCGCCACCTGCTGTGGACGGCCGTCGACGTGGCCAGGGAGACGGGCAGGCCCCTGCAGCTCCGCACCGGCCACACCGCCTGCGGCGGCCCGGGGCGCGCCCGCGACGCCCGGAGTCCTCTCGCGGGACCCGGCCCCCGCGGCCCCGCATCCCCTGACGGCAGGCCGGGCGGCCTCGCCGATCCCGGCCGTCGTGGTCGTGCCGGTGCCGACCTGCCCGGCGGCGGGGACTTCGCGCCGCCGGCCGATCTCCTGCGGGCACTGCAACCGGTCGGCGTGCCCGTCGTCCTCCTGCACTGCCGCCCCTTCCACCGCCAGGCGGCCTGTCTCGCCGGCGCCCTGCCCCACGTCTACCTCGACGTCGGCTCGGTCCCGACCCGCGGCGCCGCCGGGGCGGCCGCGGTCATGGGGGAGCTGCTGGAGCTGGTCCCCTTCCACAAACAGCTGTTCGGCTCCGGCGGCCACGGTGTGGCCGAGACCTGCCATCTCGGAGCCGTGCACTACCGCCGCGGCCTGGCCGGGGCGCTCGCCGCGCGGCTGGCAGACGGCGAGTGGAGCGTCGCGGACGCCGCCCGGGTGGCTCACATGATCGGCTCCGGCAACGCCCGCCGGATCTACCGCCTGTAGCCGCGAGACCCCGCCCGCCGCCCGCCGCCTCCCGGGCCGCCGGTGCCCGCCGCCTCCGCGGCGCGGGGGGCGGACCCCAGCAGTTCCCCCAGGTGCCGGTGCGCCCTGAACACCCGGGATTTCACCGTGCCGAGCGGGATCCCCAGGCGGTCGGCGACGTCCCGGTGGGTGAGCCCGTCGTAGTACAGCAGCTCGACGACCTCCCGCTGCGGCGGTTCGAGCCTCCGCACGGCGGAGCGGACCGTCCACAGCCGTTCCGCGGGAACCTCCCGGACGGCCTCCAGCGCCGCGGGCAGCTCGTCCAGCGGAGCCGTCGCCGGATGCCTGCTGTGCCTGCGGTGCACGTCCACCGCGCAGCGGCGCACGATCCGGTACAGCCACGGCGCCAGCTCCCGGGACGCGTCGAAGTGCCCGGCGCCCCGCCAGGCCCGTACGAGGGCGTCCTGGACGGCCTCCTCCGCCAGACCGGGGTCGCCCAGCAGGTTCAGCGCGGTCGCGAACAGCGCCCTGCCGTACCGTTCCTGCACCTGCCGCAGCGCCGACTCGTCCCCGGCCCGGAACCGGGTGCCGAGGCCGTCCGGTTCGCCGGCGACGGGCGGTTCGCCCAGGTGGCGCGGTTCGCCCGCGCGGAACGGCTCACCGGAGCGAGGCGGCTCACCGGTGAGGGACGGTCCGTCCGTGCGGGACGGTTCGCCCGCGCGGGGCCGCCCGTCCGTGCGGGACGGTTCGCCCGCGCGGGGCCGCCCGTCCGTGCGGGACGGTCCGGAGGTGCGTGACGGTCCACACGCTCGGGGGGTCGTCATCGTCGTGCTCCTTCTCCTGGTTCCCGGGCCCCGGTCCCGGCCCCGGAACGAGTGTGGGCTCGGCGGCCTACGGCGGGAGTTCGTCGCGCTGTCGTCCGCCGTTCGTCACGGGGCGGGGAATCACGGGGCGCGCACGCGGGGCTTTCCCCGCGCGTACGACAACCGGAGCCGGGCCGGGATCTCCCGGCCCGGCTCCGGCGCGGTAAGGTGCCGTTCCCCGGTCGCGCGGACCCCCTAGGAGGTGACGTTCTCGCAGCTGAACGTGGTGGGGTCGGAGCTGTCGACCACGGCGGAGTCGTTCTCCGTGCCACAGCCGATCACGCTGTCCCGCTCGCCGTCCTTGGCACGGAGGATGTCGGAGCCGCCGAAGCCGTACATCTGGTCCTTGCCGGGGCGGCCCTCGACGAGGTTCGGCGCCGCGCTGCCGCCGAGGTGGTCGTCGAAGTCGCTGCCGATGATGTTCTCGACGTCGTCGTCGACGTACTCCCGGTCACCGGCCGCGACCCGGCCGTCGTTGCGCTGGTCGTCCAGGAAGACGTACACGCGCTCGCGGCTGAACTGGTAGCTGACGTAATCACTGCCGCCGCCGCCGAAGTAGCTGATCTGGCTCGGCCCGCCCGCGGCGGTCCCGCCGTAGTACACGTCGGTGCCCGCGCCGCCGTTGACGGCGCCCGACAGCGGGGCGTCGAGCCGGACGGCGTCGTCGCCGTCGCCCAGGTCGGCGAAGAACGCCCCGTTCCCGCCGGTGCAGCTCACCGCGGTCGGGTCGTTCGGCACGCGTGTGCATCCGTTGCCCGGGAGCAGGGAGACCACGTCGTTGACGACGAGGGCGCCGCCCTGCGCGGTGACCAGGACGCTGTTCCGCTGCCCGGTGCCCGCGACGTAGTGGACTCCCCCGGAGTCGACGTAGGCGGTGGCCTCGGCGGCGGCGTGCCCGGGGGCCGCGAGGGAGCCGACCGCGGCGGCCGACACGGCCGCCAGCAGGGACAGCCGCAGGGCCCGGCGCGACAGGGTCCTCCCCGTGCTCGCAGTGTTCATGGCGCTTCTCCTTGACACTCGTCGGTGGTCCCCGGAGGCCGGTGCGGGCCGCCGGGGGTCTCACGCCGCTGTACGCCGGGGCGCCGCGGCGCGGTTCCGGACAGTGCCGAAGTACGCACCCGACGGCCTCGCGACCGGCGGGCGCGGAAGGGACGAATGCCGTAAGCATCAGAAAGCTGGTAAAAAGCTCTTATTTGAGGTTTAAACCCCCTTTAGGACGCTTTATCGTGACTGCGTACCGGCAAGCACTCCTCGGGGGACGACTGTGTCTGATCATCTTTGGCCTGCGCGGATCCGTTCGGAGTTCGCGCAGTGGGTGCTGGACCTGCGCGCTCACCACCCCGGGGTGCTGGCCTCGCTGGACCAGCACGTCGCCGCGGTCAGGCATGCCATCTCCTCGCTCGGCGAGAAGGTCGGGCCGGCGTCGCTGCTGGGCTACCTGATCGGGTTCTGGGACGGCGCCCACGAGGTGGGCTGGCGGCCGCCGCAGCCGGGCCAGCCGCTGGACTTCGCGTCGCTGCGGCTGAGCGCCGTGTGCCTGATGCTCGAACCGGTCCCCGCCCGCTGACCCGCGGACACGGCGAGGGGCGCCCACCGTGGTGGGCGCCCCTCGGTGCGGGCCCGCGGTCACGGCGCTCCGCGCGCCGGATTCCCGCGGTGTCACAGGGGCGGAGGCGGCGGGGCCTCCCCGGGGCGTGACTGCGTGCCGGGGGTCGCCCGTACGCCCTCGGCGGGCGCGGTGGGCGCCGGACGGGCGGTACCGGGGGCCTCGGCGCCGGCCATCGCGTCCGCGCGACCGCGGTCGTAGGCGGCCGCCTGGGTGCGGATGACGCCGGTCTCCTCCTCGGCGCGGGCCAGCCAGCGCTCCCAGCGCTGCTGCATCGGCCCGATCATGCCGCCGCCGACGCCGACGATGAGGATGCCGGCCACGGTTGCCAGGAACGCGATCAGCACCGGTGTGGTGACGGTGGTGGCCACGTCGATCTGGTTGAGCGCGGCGATGACGCCCAGGCCGATGATGAAGACCGCGGCGATGGTGGCCAGGGTGCGGCCGTAGGACAGGCCGCTCAGGGCGGCGCCGAGGATCTCCCTGACCGCGCTGGCGATGGCGGCGGCGATGACGATGATGATGATCGCCACGGCGGCCCTGGGCAGCCACGCCACCACACCGCCGAGCAGGTTGCTGACGGGGTTGGGCCCGAAGACCGAGAAGGCGATCTGCAGCGTGATCAGCAGGATCGCGTAGTAGATGAGCTTGGCGATGAGGTCGGAGGCGTCGTAGCGGCTGCGGGCCAGGGCGCGGCCGACCCCGCCGCGCTCGACCAGCCGGTCGAACCCGACCCGCTCCAGGATGGCGTTGACCGCCTTCATCAGGGCCTTGGCGATCAGCCAGCCTACGAACAGGATGACCAGGAACGCGACGAATTTAGGGACGAAGGTGACGATCGACGCCCACGCGTCGGCCAGCCCCCTTCCGAAATCGATCGGAGCGGCCATGATGGCAGCCCTCCTCTACTGATGTACGGCATATGTCCATCCTTCGATGGACTTGTCGTGTTTTCCGGCTACCCGGTGATATGCGTCTCATACCCGAATTGCAGTCGAATGCATACGGAGAGCAGTGAAAGCCTGGTGGCGGGCCGCAGCCGGCACCGCGTCGCGCGGACCCGCCACCCGGTCGCCTTCCACGAGCCGGGGGCTCCGCCGGGCCGGGTGCCGTGTCCCGCCCCGGCCGGACGGTCTACGATATGGCGCGACCGAGGGTTCGACGAAGGGGAGCCGGGTGACGGACGACGGGGCGGCGGTACGTTTTCTGGACGACGTGACGGTGGAGCTGGTCAAGCACAGCGCCTCCGACACCGACGTGCTGTGGGCGGCGCGGGTGTCGACCGCGGGGGAGCAGTCCCTGGAGGAGATCGGCAAGGACCCCGAACGCTCCAAGGGGCTGATCAACTTCCTGATGCGCGACCGGCACGGCAGCCCTTTCGAGCACAACTCGATGACCTTCTTCGTCTCCGCGCCGATCTTCGTCTTCCGGGAGTTCCACCGCCATCGGGTTGGCTGGTCGTATAACGAGGAAAGCGGACGTTACCGCGAGCTTCGTCCGGATTTCTATGTTCCGGGGGCGGAGCGGAAACTGGTTCAGGAGGGCCGCCCCGGCAAGTACGTCTTCGTCGAGGGCAGCCAGGAGCAGCACAAGCTCGTCACCGAGGTGATGGAGGCGTCCTACCGGCAGTCGTACGCCGCCTACCAGGAGATGCTGGAGGCCGGGATCGCCCGGGAGGTGGCCAGGGCGGTGCTGCCCGTCGGCCTGTTCTCCTCGATGTACGCCACCTGCAACGCCCGTTCGCTGATGCACTTCCTCTCCCTGCGCACCAAGAGCGAGCAGGCCAGGGTGCCCTCGTTCCCGCAGCGTGAGATCGAGATGGTGGCCGAGAAGATGGAGGAGGCCTGGGCCCGGCTGATGCCCCTCACCCACGCGGCCTTCGTCGCCTCCGGCCGGGTGGCCCCCTAGTGTCCTGAGTCTTAAGTTCGTCATTCACGTCACCTCGACCGGCGCGTCCTGGCTGAGCCTGGTCGAGCGGTGGTTCGCGGAGCTGACGGACAAGCGGATACGGCGGGGCGTGCACAGGTCGGTCCAGGCGCCGGAGAAGGACATCCGCGCCCGGATCGACACCTGGAACGAGAAGCCGAGACCACTCGTGTGGACCAGGACAGCCGAGGAGATCCTCGACACCCTCGC